>JAYTFV010000676.1:0-7973 GCA_043734065.1 Planctomycetota bacterium | reverse complement strand
CTGGGCGGGGGTGAGGGTCTTCTTGGAGGCCGGGGGGGGCATGACCTCATCGGGATCGTGCGAGGTGACCCGCTTGAGGATCTCACTCTCCCCCGGTTTGCCGGGAACGATGGCTTTCATTTCCTCGGCGATCGCCTGCTTGTCGAGGCGCAGATCGGCCTTGCGAGCGGCGCTGTCCGGCCCATGACAGGCGAAGCAGTTCGCCGCCAGAATCGGTCGCACATCGCGGTTGTACGAGAGCGGCTCGTCAGCTTGAAGGCTCAAGCTGCCACTGGTCAGCAGGATTACTGCCCCGAAAATCTGTTGCCATCGCATGCGACGATCTCATACTGGGTCGACGTGGTGAAGCCCTGACGCATTCATGTTACTGGCATTCATCGACGCCTGCCAATCCTTGAGTGTGCCGGATTGGCTCTCGTTCCCAAGCTCCGCTTGGGAACGCATATCCGCGAAGCTCCGCTTCGCACGCCTACCAGACGGCTCGGTCCGGTGATGCGGGCGCGCTCCGCTTCGAAGACTTCGCGTCGCGGCTAAACTTCCAAAATCGCCGACAATGTTCTACTTCGTGAACCGCACGCTTTGCACCATCTCCAGATCGCGGTCTTTGAGCTGCTCGACCAGTTGCGGCTCAATCGCGAACACGAACGACAGTTGTTCTCCCGTCGGGGCGGCGAGCAGGTAGTAGCGCCATTGCATCGGGACTTCGATGGCTCCCTTCTCATTGACGAGGGTCGTCTGACCTTCGGCGATGACGCGGTAGATGATGCGGCCCTCGTCGGCGGGCAGCTTCTCGCTGGGCTTCAGCGACTTGAATCGCTTGCCGAGCGAAGTCTGGATGTCGTCCTCGAACTGATCGATCGAGGCATGCTTCCCGGGGGCGGCGGTGGGGAGCTTGGCCACGTTGCTCTGGCAGATCAGGCTGCCGTTTTCCATCAGGCGGAAGATCACGACCTGGCTGTTGCCTTCGAGGACGGCTTGAAAGAGGTGCCAGCCGCGATCGTGCAGCAGTTGGACCTTCCACGGGGCGGCGTCGAAGGCCAGCATCTCGGCCCCGCTGGGTGGGCTGATGGGGAGCGTGGCCAGCAAGGCATCGGTCAGCTTCCCCGGTGTGGGGGAGAGCTGCCGCGTGACGACGGTTTCCACACGGGCATTGATGCCGGGGCTGACGGTGCCGATGTTGGCCTGGATGGTATAGGTCAACTTAGCGGTGGTGATTAGTTGGGCCTTGGTGTCGAAGGTGAGTTGGCCGGAGACCTTCACGTCGGTGTTGGCTCCGTAGCGCTGGCCGAGGACGCTGCCCTCGATCAGGATGGTGGCGATGTCGGCTTTGAGGGAGGTCAGCTCGCAGGTCAGCGCCGATTTCTGGACGGCCTCGACGGTGGCCAGCATCTGGATGGCCCACGGCTGGGGGGACCACTTCGCGCCGACTTCGACGGCTTCGGTGGGGAACAGGGCTTGCAGGGCCAGTGGCTCGCCGGGGAGTTGGAGGAGGTCCATCGACTCGCGCGAGAGCATCCCCGCGGGGCAGTAGACCCACACGCCGGTGTCTGCTCCGGAGGAGACGACGACGCGGTGGGCTTCGGGGAGGGACTGCTCGGTCTTGTGTCCCGAGATGCTGGTCTCCATGTGAGCGACCTCGAACTCGCGGGCGGCGCGGAGGGCGCCAGCGTCGCGGCCACCGGAGGGGAGTCGCCGCTCGCGGAAGCGGAAGCGGGCTTCAGCCTCAATGGGATGCTTCTGGCTTTTCTCTTTGCCGCCCGCCGTGAAGACGGAGCCGGTCGTGGTGACGGTGACGCTGACCTGGACAGTGCGCTCGGGGCCATCGGGTTCATGCAGCGTGGTGGCGGCTTCAGTGCATGTGGGGCCGACGCAGAGGCTCACCAGGCAGGCAACAGCCATCACCCATAGAGACCGCCGGGCCATGGGGGATGCAGGGATGGAAGACATCATGGGCGCTCCTTCGTCCGACTTTGAACCGTGAGCGGGAATCTAACATGCAACGGCAATACGCGGGAAGAGGAGCCGGAGTGGGAAGTGGGGACCCCTCTGTCGATAAACCATAAACCCTCAACCATCAACCCTCTTCACCACGTCTTCAGCGGCAACCAGACCCACAGGGCGTACGCCACCGGACCGGCGTAGAGCACGCTGTCGAGCAGATCGAGCAGGCCGCCGAAGCCGGGGAACAGGGCGGCGGAGTCCTTCTTTCCGGCATCGCGTTTCAGGAGCGACTCGCTCAGATCGCCGATCATCCCGGTCAGGCCCACGAAGGCTCCATACACGCAGGCCGCCCAGGTGGGACTGGGCTGCCACGCGGCGTTGAACAGCGGGGGAACCACAGACAACCAGACCCATGTCGCGACCGTCGAGGTCGCGATGCCGCCGATGGCTCCGGCCCACGTCTTGCCGGGACTCAGCAGGGGGGCCATCTTGGTCTTTCCGAACAGACGACCAAACGTGTACGCCCCGATGTCGCACGTCTTGGCCGCGATCAGCAATGACCCGAGGACCAGATACCCCGCCTCGCTCCCCGCGACCCACCGCAACTGGGCTGTGATCCCGAGCAGGAAGCCGGAGTAGGCGATGATCAGCAGCGAGGCTCCGAGGGACTCGAAGGTCTTCCCAGGGGATTGAAAGGCGATCGCCTCTTGAATGAACAGGAGCAACAAGCAGAACGCGAGGCTCAAGGCGATCGGCCCGAGACTCGCAAACGGAGCGACCTCAATGACCGGCTTGACCCAGCACCACGCGGGAATCCAGGCGGCCAGAGCGGTCGCGCAGCTCCCGAGCATGTGGGCTCGGCTGCGAATGGGGAAACCTCGGGCGGCGAAGAGATCGCCGAGTTCCCAGGCACTGCGGGCCGAGAGCAAGACGGCCAGCAACGCGAGTACGGGCGCGGCTTGTCCATACAGATGGTCGGCGTAGAAGAGACCGAACAGTGCCGGAATTATGATGGCCGACATGAGCAGACGCCAACCCAGCATGGATGCAGTCCGAAGGAGTGAGTGACGGGACTGTTCAGGACCAAGGCTTCAACGAGTGTCGTCTTTCGCTCCGCGAAAGAACGTCCTTTCGCGGAGCGAAAGGCGAAACTGTCAACACGACTACGACGCCGCAGGCTCGACGAGTCCGCCGAACCGGCGTTCGCGTCCGGCGTAGTCGCGGAACGCCTGGTACAGGTCGTCACGGCTGAACTCCGGCCAGCAGTTCTGCGTCACCCACAGCTCGGCGTAGCTAATCTGCCAAAGCAGGAAGTTACTGACGCGCATCTCGCCCGCAGTGCGAATGACGAGATCGGGGTCGACCATTCCGGCAGTGTAGAGGTGGTTGCTGAAGGTGGTCTCGTCGATGGTGGTCGGATCGATCTCGCCGGACTGGACCTTGAGGGCGATGGTCTTGACGGCCTGGGTCAGTTCGTCGCGGGCTCCGTAATCGAGGGCCAGGCACAATCGCATGCCGGAGTTATTGCGACTCAGTTCGACGGTGGTTTCGACCTCGTTCCAAATCCCGCGCGAGATGCGATCGGTGCGCCCGATGGTGCTGAAGCGAATCTCCTGCCGCATGATCTCGTTGCGTTCGGCGATCACGTACCTGCGAAGCAGACCCATGAGTAAGTCGAGTTCCAGTGGGGGACGTTTCCAGTTCTCGCTGCTGAAACAGTAGAGCGTCAACTGGCCGACGCCCAGACGAGCGCACTCTTCAATGACGGTGCGTACGGTCTGGACACCACGGCGGTGCCCCTCGATGCGAGGCAGCCCGCGCCGCTTGGCCCAGCGCCCATTGCCGTCCATGATGATCGCCACATGCCGAGGGATACGGTCTCGCCGCAACCCGAGTTGGGTCAGTTGATCATCGGGATAGGGAGGATCCGCAGGCACGCACCAGACCGCCGAGAGAGGACACCACGCCACGCAACACCGATGCGGTGTTGGGGGACGGCATCATAGCTGGCCGCACCCGCAGAGCGAACACTGGGACGGGACGGACGGGTGGAGTGCCTGTCTGGCTCTGAGTGGGAACGGACGCAGAGATCCGTGAGGCGAGCGGTCAGAGAAAACTGACCGTGGGTTAGACAAGTCCTGACGCCCGGACCTGAGGGTCCAGGCCACCGCACGATGCGGACGATCGCCTCTCAGGCGAAAAACGCCAATGATTCGTCGTAGGCGGGAGTGTAGGGGAAGTCCTCCTCTTGTGAGGACTGGCACTGCAGGACGACTTCCCGGTAACCGGATCCATCAAGGGAAGATATCGCCAAGCGAACCTCTTCGGGGCGAACTTCCAGGACGCGAACCACCATGTCACCAACCATGATGGCCTCATCAATGCCGCGTTCGATAGAGATCATAAGGATCCTCGGGGACTCGAAGAGAGACGAGCAAAGCACGACCCGGAACCGAGTCGCACCTGACTGCCGATGATGTCCGACATCCTGTCGAAGTGAATGTCGCTGAACACAGGGAGGGAACCCCGCACTTCTTGTCAGCGATGACGTACTCATGAAGAGCGGCGGCATTCTGCCCAAGAATCCGTGAAAGGGCAATGCAACAATTTGAGTTCATACTTTCTCGTCACCTCGACCCCGATTGCATCTTGACAGATGCCCGGGGAGGTCTCATGTCCGGGATGACCAGGGCAGGTCATCACCGGTCATTGAACGGCATCGCCACCAACGAAAACAGCCCTCGCAGAAGACCCGCGAGGGCTGTTGTTCACTTCAGATGTTGCCTGTTCAGAAGCAGACTCCCTTCCTCACACTCGACTAGCGAGCGAGTCCGAACAGGTTCTTCAGGCTCTTCTTCATCGCGGAGACCGGACGAGCATGCTCATCGCTGATCCGCTTGGGGAAGTACGCCTTCGGCTCGGCGGGAGGTGCCGGTGCCACGGCAGGAGCCGTTGCGGGGGCCGCTTCCGGGGAGTAAGCCGGAACCGCTGCGGGAACTCCTGTTGCTCCCGACGAACAACCGGTGCCGACGCAGCCGCTGTCGCAGCAGGCGACTTCGCAGCAGCATGGATCGACAATGTCGTATCCGCACTGACGCAGAGCCTGCTCCGCCTGGCGGCGAACAACACGGTCACAGTCAGCCAGAGCGATGGTCAACGCTTCGACAGTACACTGCGAGCAGCAGCACTTGTTCTTGCGGAGTTCATCGCCAATCTTGTCAGCCGCGGTCGCACGCACCCGTTCATCGGAGTCGTTCAGGCCGTAGATGAAGGCCGACATGATTTCCGGATTGCAGACGCAATCGTACTTCCGACCGAGCCGCTGCAGGGCCGCACGACGATGTTTCGCATAGCAAGCCGTCTGCGATTCGTAGATCAACTGAGCGATCTGACACGCATCCTGGCAGGTCGTCGCACAGCAACCGTCACCCGAGGCACAGCAGTTCGAATCGCTGTTGGAGCAGCTGTTCCCGGCACCGCACGGAGCGGCACAGGTGGCAGCACATCCGTTGCCGCAAGGAGCTGCACAGGTCGTGGCGGCACATCCGTTGCCACAAGGAGCGGCACAGGCGGGGGTCGTGGCACATCCGTTGCCACAAGGAGCCGCACAGGCTGGGGCAGTGGCACATCCATTGCCACAGGAACCCGCACAACTGGTCGTCCCAGTGCCAGCGCAGTTGCCCGCTCCGGTGGGGCAGCAGCTATTGGAGGGTCCACCACAGGAATCGCAGCCGGTCGCCTTGGCACAACTACGCTGGTAGTTGAACACATTGCGATGGCAGGGCCGAGTGATGGTCGGCTTACAGCAGGTTGGTTGGAATGTGGGTGCGCAGTCGCAACACTTGGACGCTCCGCACGCGCCGAGGCCGAACAGACCGGCTTGGACAAAACTGCCCATACCGAGAACTGCGACCAAGGCGGCAATTGTTCTCAAGGATTTCATAGAGCAACGTCTCCTTCCCTAGGGACTGAATCTCAGGGCCGTATTGACACCACCGTGGGTCGCGGACGAAACACTCGTCCAGTGGTGCGGTCCGGCAACAACATTCGAGCGACCATCGCTCGAAGGGTTGTGCCAGTCCAAAGACTCCCGACGGCAACAACCGATTTGGTGAACTCCCCGTTCGACCTGAGACGGACTCTTGTTGAACTGTTCGGTCAACCTGTCCCTCGCAGGCTGACTGGCGGATCAACTCGATTGTCATGAAGGTTGAGGTAATGGGGCTTACGGTCATGGATCGGTCTGATAATTGAGTTCTCATGAGATTCTCGGTTTGCCATTCCCGGACTGTCGAGATGACGTTTGGAGGGCCCTGACGATGCGTGATACCGGTCGGGAAACAGTGGGGGACTTTGATGGCATTTGGGAGAGCTGTTGGGTTCCTGTCAGGCAGTCTGAAGAGGCTGCGGCCTCTGTCGACGAGCTGACATGTGATGCGGCTTGTGACTGTGAATCGCAATGGAGAGGGAGCCACTCCGGCGGATTCTGCACCTGGCTGCCCACCCGTCTCTGGTCGGAGCAGAGGCAGTCCACTAGAAACCACATTGACCGTAACGGACACGCGGACTTTGACGCCTCAGCGAGGATGCGATGGCAGACACCGAGCGACCACTGACAACCGATCCGACCTTCTGGGGCCTGCTGATCACGCAGTTCCTCGGAGCGTTCAACGACAACGTGTTCAAGTTCCTGGTGATGTTTCTGTGTACCGACCGGGCCAAGGCCAATCCGCTCGACGACTGGCAGGGCTACGCGCTGATCGCCTTCGCTTCGCCCTTCGTCCTCTTCTCAGGAGTCTGCGGTTACCTGGCCGATCGCTACAGCAAAACGCGAATCATTGTGCTGAGCAAGGTGCTGGAGATTGCCGTCATGAGCGCGGGGCTGCTCGTCTTCTGGCTGACCGAGCCCTCCAAACTCCAGCTGCGACTGCTGATTGGAGTGCTGTTCCTGATGGGGTCGCATAGTGCCTTCTTTGGCCCGTCGAAGTACGGCATTCTGCCCGAGCTGTATGCCAAGCACCGCCTGCCGGGGATCAATGGCGTCTTTCTGATGACGACCTTTGTGGCCATCATTGGGGGTGCCGCCGCCGCAGGGGCACTCAAGGACGCCCTGCCCAATCTGATGTGGTCTCAGGGGATGTGTGTCCTGATCGCCATCGTGGGCACCTTGACCGCGCTCCCCATCCGCCTGCTCCCCCCGGCCCAACCGCAGCTCCAGTTCAATCCCTCGGCGATGTTCCTCGATCCCGAAACACGCACAGCTCTGCGCCAGCAACCGAACCTGTGGACGGCCCTGATCTATAGCTCGGTGTTCTGGTTCGTGGGAGGCGTGTTTCAACCGGCAGTCAACGCGATTGGAAAGCTCCAGTACCGCCTGAGTGACACCGCCACCGGCCAACTCGCAGCCACCACCGCCATCGGGATTGCCGTGGGTAGCGTTCTGGCGGGGAAGCTGTCCCGGTCTCACTTTCGAGCGGGGCTGGTCCGCATCGCCGCTGTGGGGATGATGCTCTGCCTGGGATTACTCGCTCTCCCTGGGGAGCCTCTCCAGAGCCTCACTCTCTCCAGCGTCCCGTTGACAACCCCCGAATCCACCGCCATCTCGACTCAGGACGATGCCGCCGCAGGCCACAATTTACATCTTCCGTTCGTATCACTGACCGGAGCCGGCCTGCTGCTGACCGGCGCGGGCCTCTTTGCGGGGCTGTTCGCGGTGCCGCTTCAGGTCTACCTGCAAGCCATGTCGCCGACGCATCTCAAGGGGCGCATGCTGGGGGCGATGAACCTCATCAACTGGATCGGGATCGTGATCGCGGGAGCGTTCTACAAGTTCGGCAATCCGGTTCTCATCCACCTGGGGGCCAGCCCGAACGCCATCTTCGGAGCCATCGCGGTCGTGATCCTGATCGCAGCCATACGCTTCCCGATGCAAGACGAATCGCTCGATGCCCCGCCGCTGGCTGAGGGTTGATGGCTGATGGCTGATGGCCAGAGGGGAAGCCTTCTCCCCCACTCCCCCACTCCCCCACTCC
>JAYTFV010000675.1:0-2181 GCA_043734065.1 Planctomycetota bacterium | reverse complement strand
GTGGGCGTCCGTTCTACGATTGGCTCGCGGCACCACTCAATGACCGCCTGGACCGCTGCCTTCAAATCGCTCGACCGCCCGGCGTGATACGGCAGCCGGGCCAGTCCCGCCCCGGCTCCACAGCTGCGCATATTCAAGCGGAAGACCCGCACGCCGCGCTGCACCAGCTTGGAGGCGACTCTCACCAGAAACGGGTTGCGGGCACAGCCTCCCAGCCCGTGCATCATCAGGACCGCCGGATCGCCCGCCTGCCACTGGGGAGGCCGGTCGTCGAGCGCGATGAGTGCGTCTCCGTCGGGGAATTCAATCCGCCGAGCGATCCCCTGCTCGGCAGGTTGCGGTCCTTTCCAGAATGCCGCCGAGAGCGTCTGCGCGTGTCCGCCCGGCAGCCACCACGCCGGGCGGAAGTCGGTCAGTCGGGCGAGCCAGTCGGGGTCGAGCATGGGGATTTGGGAGGTAGCTACCTTCGCCAGAAGGTGGGCGAATGGGTGATGCGTTCTCGATCAGGATCGACGAACGTCAAGACGGCCTGAATCGTTCGGGATGGGTGACAAGTCACCCACGTTCTGGCGAACGCGGCTACGAAGAGGGGAGCTGCATTCGCCAGAATGCGGGCTGTGGCTCTCGGCGATCGCGGTTGCCGATCGACATCCGAAGTCTCCGGGAGTCTGCACCTGCGCTCGGGTGCCGGTTCCGGCAACCCACGTTCTGGCGAATGCGGCTACAGTCGGTCCCAGTCGGTGATCTGCTGCCCGCGTTTCAGCGGCTGGCCACCGGGACCGGGGAGCAGGACGCGCTCGCTCGGCGTGCCGCGTCTCTTCTCTCCGAAGCGGGTCTCGTTGAGGACACCATCCGATTTCTTGTCGGCCTGGAGTCGTTCGTAGACCTCTTTCGGGACTTGCTCGCCCCATTGACTGACGGTCTGGGAGGCACCGGTCTCGACGTTCTTGATGGTTTTGGACAGGATGCGTCCGTCCTTCGACCGGGCCTCGACGATGACATAGTAACTCAGCGCTCCCGGTCCCCCGGCATCCCATCGTTCAGTCACCGCGCTGTCGCGTCCCTCACCCGTGACGATCTGGAGTTCGTACTGCTCTTCCAGCGTGGCCAGCAACTCGGACATCCGGTATTGAGACTGCTGAATCGCCGAGACGTTCCGCGTGGCCTCCACGGCGTGGAACTCTTTCGTCAGTTCGTCGATGGCCTGCGTCGCCGCTTCGTCCTTCTGAGGGAAGGTGTTCAAGCGGTCGAGGACGCTGCGGGCGTCCTGTTCCGCCTGGTGCAAGGCTTGCGTCGCCCGAGAGGCGGACGACCACGGCATCGACGGGTTGAAGAACGCCAGCCAGACCCCCAACCCGATTGCTCCCGCCGCCGCGCAGACACTCACGACCGTCACCCGCCACACATACAACTCCGCCAGCAATCGCTGGAACCCCCACGGCGGATCGCGATACACATTGAGGTTGTCAAAGTACAACTGAATTGCCGTGTCGACCTCAGCGTCAGTGACGGTGTCGCCAGCGACCTGGGCCGAAGCGATCAGCCGCTCGCGAATCCGGGCCCGCGTCTCCTCGATCTGGAACTGCTGCTCGACGGTCAGCTGCTCCTCGCGGATCGCGCGGGCCACATCCATGATCTGCAGCATCTCATGGAGGCTGAGAGTAGTGTCCGTGGGGGGAGGGGCGGGAGTGCTCACGGGGAAGACCGATGAGGATGCGGAGACAGATTCGGGGAGGCCATGAGGCCGGAACTCCCCCAGTCTGGTCGTCGAGCGGCGGAATGAAAAGTGAGCGACGGATGAACGGGAGGCCCTGCACTCCAAACGCGGGAAGCCTGCGAGCGATGAGAGAACTTTTCGAACTGCCTGGAAACCCTGCCCCGAAGGGGAAAGCAGTCAGGCATCAGCGGTCAGCGGTCAGCCAGAAGGCACTCGGCGTCGAGGCGGCCTCTGCACCCTGAAGGGGTGACACATCACAGCCCAGGGTCGCGACCGCAGGGAGCGCACCCTGGGTCAGATCGCCAGGGAGAACGAACCCTGAAGGGGTTCCACACGGGGCGTGCAAGTGTACAACCCCTTCAGGGTTGGGCTTCCCCACCCACGTTTCCCCGGGTGCGCTCCTACGTCGCGACCCTGGGCTGTGATGTGCAATCCCTGCGGGGTCCGGAGTGGCCCTGGCCTCA
>JAYTFV010000674.1:0-6884 GCA_043734065.1 Planctomycetota bacterium | reverse complement strand
CAGACGACTTTGTCCGGCGGGAGGGGTGTTCCATGTGCTCAATCGAGCTGTGGCGCAGATGGAGACCGAGAAAAGAGACCTGACCCCTTTTTCTTCCAGGAGAATCAACAACAGACGCTGCATGCAATCCCTCTTGTTCCTCCCTTACCAAGACGTTCAAAGCCACATCTGGACGCCGCCGCAACCATCGCTTCAGATGATTTTACCATCCTCGTAGTGACAGTGTTCTTGGCTAGCGGTAGTGAACTTCCCAATGAACTCAGCCTGAGAATGTTCTTCTTTCTTTGGGTTAAATGCTCCATTTGCAACTGCCCAATCGTAGACTGCAATGTCAACCGGATATTTTGTCAGAATTCCAGCCAGACTGTGTCTAGCAATCCATTCCTCAGCTGCCTCTCGTGTCGAGAAAACAGCAGATGCAAATCTTGCTCCTGCACCGTTGAACACCCAGACTTCCTGATTCTCATTCATCTCATTGCTCCTTCAATCCATATGTCAGTATGAATTCTCGAACCGAAACCATCGCATGATCTGGTCAATCGCACTTCGTATTTGTGGCAGATTGGCATCGATCACTCGCTGTTGCTGGGGAGTAGGCACTGGACTTCCATCAATCGCTCTGCCCATCTGGCCAATTCGAGTCTCCGCTCCGCCACCCTTTATATGTAGGTGCGGAGGTCCATGATCTCCACTTCGAGTGTAGTGATCGATTGTAACACCGTCAGACGAAGCGATAGTTTTCGGCGGCAAGTGTGGCTCAGTAAAACGACCGCCAGTCTTTCTTCGAATCGACTGATTTGACCGAAGTGCATCATCCGCACCACCACCATGCGAATTATGCACCAACCACTCGCCGTCACCGACGGCGTAGTTGTGCAGTTCCTCCACGTAGATGTGGAACACCTGCACTTGCTGGTGTTCAGTATCGACGCTCTGAACGGTGGATGTGCCCGTCTCTCGCGAGAACAGCACATCGCCGGGGCGCAGGTCGCCCGCATCCACCCACCGGCCTTCAACACCGGGGATCTCCATCTCCAGTTCACCGAGCATGTCCGGCACCGGGCGCTGGTTCAGCTCCTCTCCGGACACCACCCAGTACGCATGATGGAACGTCGACCGTACCTCGGCCAGTTCGCAGACTTCCGAAGTCTCCGAAGACTTCGGAAGTCTCGCCCGCACCGTGACGATCAGATCATCATACGCCAGCGACGAGTGGTACGAGACCACACAGTCCCGCCACTCGCCCGACCGCAAATCATACCCGCACACCCGATCCCCGGAAAGGATCGTCTCGATCGCCTTCGGCCCTGCGGCGTCGACACCAGCGTCCCCGCCACGAAGCACGGCAGCTGGGTCGAGCGAGCGGCCATGCTGGCGCCGAGCAGCCCCACACCCATCGGGAACACGTTGCTCCGGTTCAAACCGTTCTGGTAGGCGTCGTAGCCTCCTTGAGCGAAGCCGACGGTGCTCTGGATGCCGTTGGCGATGCGTTCTGCAGTCCGGACGTTCTTGAAGAACTTGCCCGCCCCTTCGGCGGCCTCCGCGCAGGTCGTCGCCGCCTTGTAATACTTCCCGAACTTGACCACCCCGACTGCGTCGCCAAATCCCGGAATGGCGGAGATCCCGCTCAAGAGCGCCATCCCCCACCGGCCCTCATACGCATAGAGGCCCGCATGAACGATATCGAACGGAATCCCCACAAAAGGAATGATCCCCCCCAGATCGAGCAGTAAGTGGATCTTCTCCATCGTCAGCCCTGTCGGCGCGTCATCCGGCGGTGCGAGCTGGGGTGGGGGCGGTGGGGCAGACCATTCAATAAAGTTGGGGCTGCGGTAGTACAGGGTGTCGATGGACTCACTGTACGGCGGCTTGTCCTTAGCATCAGTCCATGTCGTGTTCCCGAAATTGACGCACGTCCAGGCTCCAAATCGAACCGACTCTGTTTCAGAATCTGAACAGAGCGCAAAGCCCTCGGATAATCCCTTGAATCGTTACAACCGCTACAACCGGTATTTTACTTGAGATTGGCACAATCGTTTGATCCACCGAACGGACGACAGGTCCGGGGGTTGTATCGCTTTGACGACCCACGCTCGGGGTTCTGGTCGTAACGATGGTACGGATTGTGCCATTTATCACGGTTGTGAGGATGGTAGTGACCGGCTGATACCGGCAGCCTCCTCGATCGGAACATTTCGGGAGACCGACGAGCGACTGATGACAGCGAGCGTGTGTGGCGACGTGAGACATCGCCATGTCGTGGGTCGCTGCGGGGCACGAGTGAGGTGACGGCGTCGTTCATCGCTGCGTCAGCGATGAAAGGGAATTGTTCCCAGATGCCGGAACCAGAACCGACTGCACGGTTCCTCTCGTTCGCCCCGCGCGACCTTCTGCATTGGTCTCGCCTGTTTTTGAGTGGCTCCGGTGTCTCTCGAACCTTCGAGAAGGACACAACATGTTGCGTTTGGCCAATGACCTGTGGATCGATCAGGCGGGCTTCGTGGTCTCCGCCGAGATGGTCCTCATTTCCACCGTGGGAGTCATCGGAATCGGGACGGGACTGGTCTGTTTGCGGGATGCCGTGAACAGAGAATTGACGGATGTCGCGTGTGCCATCACGGCTCTCGACCAGAGCTACTGCTACACCGGATTCCACGGCTACAAGGATCCTTGCAGCCTGCGCATCAAGGCGCAAACTGCGGGATCAGCGTTTGGTTGCCAGCGCAGCGTGGTGCCTGTACGCGATCCCGCTTTCGATGACCGGTTGCATCCGATTCCCGATCACGACCGGCGATCGCACTTCCACGATCGGAACCACGAGGACCGGAACCATGAGGATCGGAACAACGACGACCGGAACAACGACGACCGCGTGATTCGCAAGTCCAGGCGCTCCGAGGACACCGACGCAGATGACGCCGACTCCCCTGTTCAGCGGACTTCACAGCCCCCTCTGAGGCTGCCGAATCCGACCGACGAGCGGAGGCCGGACTCACCCCGTCGCGACGATTGATGTCGCGGTCAGGACGGGCTACCCCTGGCCTGATGACCCCTGGCCTGATGACCCCTGGCCTGATGAAACGGACAGACGTGGGGGTGATGGGGTGCGGGGAGCAGCGGGGCGTCTGTGACCCTCCCCGTTCCCCGTTCCCCGCTCCCCGCTCGCCTGCGTTTGAGCATCATTCCGCCCCAGCCCGCTTCCCACAGTCACGCTCGCTCCGATGGCCGTGTCGCACATGGGGAGAGCGGGCGAGGTCAGCGGCTGCCGATGTTTGAGATGCGCACGCGAGGACATGTCCCCAGGACCAATGACTTGTATAACCTCACCTGAATCAATGATGATGACCCGTTGTGGCGATCTTGCGCTTTGGGGGTGTACTCAAAACCGACCCGAGAGATCGCAGTGGATTCCCTAATCCCCCGTCATCCTGTCCTCTCTCTCCTCCATCGAGGGAGGCCGCAGAGTGATCGGCAACGTCGCCGGGAGTCGCGAGCGGAGGCGTGCTGTGTTCGACCACCGGCTGATTGGTTTCACCCCTTCGCAATGGAGGGCCGCCCATCGGCTGGCGCAGTTGTCACTCGTCTGGATGACCGTGTTCGGGATGACTCTGGCACAGGCCGAAGAGGCGAAGCCGCCCGTTCCGCCGAAGGTGGCTCTGTGCAGTCCACTCGCCGTCACCAGCGGGGCCATGACCAAGGTTACGCTGCGCGGCTGGCTCGTCGACAAGGCGACAGCTATCCATTGCGACAACGACCAGGTGACGCTCAAGATCGTCTCGCACGGGGCCGCCGCGATCCCAGCGAAGCAGGACGCCAAACAGATCGGCGATCAGCAGTTGGAACTGGAGATCACGGTGGCTGCTGAGGTCGCAGCGGGGCGCGTGATGTTGACGGTCGTGGCTCCCGACGGTGAATCGAAGCCGCATCCACTGCTGATCGGTGGCGACCTGCCGGTGGTCGCCGAGACGGAGCCGAACGACGGGTTTCGCCAGGCCCAGCTGATCGCCTCGTCGCAGATCGTCGATGGCCAGATTCACGCCGATGGCAACGTCGATGTCTTCGCGTTCGAACTGACAGAGCAGACGAAACTCAGCCTGGAGGTGCAAGCCCACCAGCTCGGTTCCGGCCTCGACAGCATTCTCACGCTCTACAATGCAGCGGGGTCGATCATCGATTCGAACGACGACCGCGATGGCACGACCGATTCGAAACTCCAAGCGACACTCGAATCGGGCCGCTATTACGTGTGCCTCCAGGATGCCCACGACCACGGCGGTGCGGCCCACCCGTACCGGCTGGTGGTGAAGCCGGTGGCGGGGGTGAAGTGACCCGTCTCCAGTATTCAACGCAAAGTCGCAAAGGTGCCAAGACGCAAAGGAAAGATTCGAACAGCGTGATCCCAGTTCAGCCTCTCCCCTTTGCGCCTCTGCGCCTGGGCGTCTTTGCGTTAAATTCAGAATTCTCAATCCACCTTGCACGCCCCTTTTTTGAGCATCCCCGTGAATCGCCTGTGTCTCTGCGTAGTGATCGGCTTGTGCATCATGAACTCGTCCCAGGCCGACGAGTTTCGGGACCAGATCCAGCCGTATCTGAAGACCTACTGCATCGAGTGCCATGCCGGGGCGGAGGCGAAAGGGGAACTCGACTTTACGAAGTTCTCGAAGAACGCCGATGTCGTCGACAGCTTTCGCCGCTGGAAGAACATCATCGAGTTCGTCCGCGAGGGCGAGAAGCCGCCCGAGGAGGCCCCGCAGCCGACCATCACCCAGAGCAACCAGTTCGTCGCGGCGATCGAGGCGATCCTGATCTCCGAGGCGAAACAGCACGCGGGCGATCCGGGCGTCGTCTTGCCGCGTCGACTCTCGAACACCGAGTATGACCGGGCTGTGCGAGATCTGACCGGTGTCGACATGGGGCTCACGAAGGACTTCCCGGTCGACCCGGCGGGGGGCGAGGGGTTCGACAACACGGGCGGGGCGTTGCGAATGTCGCCGAACCTGCTCAAGAAGTCCCTCGGAGCGGCTCAACGGGTCGCCGACCATCTGGTTCTCAAGCCCAGCGGCATGGTCTTCGCCCCGTACCCGGTCACGAGCTACAACGAGCGCAAGAAGTTCACCGAACAGGCGGTCATCGACTTCTACAGTGACCACGCGGTCGACATGCTCGCTGATCTGGAGGCGGCGTGGCGGTATCGCTATCGACCGGTCGCGCAATCGCTGAGCATCGCAGAGTGAAGGGCGACACTCCGGACAGTTGTGTCTGCACTGGTCCCTACGGGGCCGGGCGATTATCCAGGGCCGGGCCGGTCTCCGGCTTGGGGCCGGTGGGCCAGACGCCGGGTTCTTTGCGCTGAGTGAAGTCTTTGAGGACGAGCTTCGCGATGTCCGGGTCTTTGACGGTCTCGGTGACGATCTGCCGGAGTTCGTCCCACTTCGTTCGTTGCTCGCCATACATCCGTACAAACTCGTCTCGGATCGATTTCAACTCCCGTGTGCGAATTCGATATGTATCCGTGGCGGCATTATAACGATCGCGCTCCAACTGGTCGGCTGCCAGATACGCCTCGTAGGCTTTGCGTTTCACCGGATCGCGAATATTTTTGGGATCGACACCTGGGCCATATTCCCCAATCACATCGGGAGAATCAGGACGCTTCCATTCCGCTTCCTCAGTCATCACGTCTTCCGAGCAAATCTCGCGATAGATCAGGCAAGTCCGGATCACGCGCGGCCAGACCAGACACAGACGCCTGACATATTCCTTTCGCATTTCGGGCCGTTCACGCGCTTTCGCCCAATCTGCCTCCTCGGAATTTGCCTTAAACGACGAAACCATCTCCACTTGAGCTTTCAGCAACTCCGGATTGACAGGAATGGAGAGTTCGGGAAGCACGATGGCATCGACGTAGGGGCGACACAGTGCGAGGAAACGGGGGTCTTCACGGCCATGAACGACATCCTTCGAGGCGGGTTCCTTGATCGTGGCGTTAGCGACTGCCCGGACCATCCAGAACATCGTCGCCATTTGCGTGGCTCGATGACCTGCAGATTGTTCGTTTTTTCGGACTAACTCGGAAGCCACTTCGTCGAACTTCTGTTCGGATGTCCATCGCCGCATCTGAGGATAAGACTCCCGCATGTCCTTGGGCATGAGCGGCACCATGCTTGCAGTTCCATCATGCTCCACGATGTCAGTCGCCGGGGGCGCTGTTACGGGAAGTTGCGACAAGATGAGGCACAGGTAGAGTGCGTACATTGTGATATTCCTCAAGAATGATTCACTGGGTGTTGGTGGATGGGATGGGCGACCCGCTACGGTCCGCTTTTGTCCACGCCCCCCTTCTGGATGCGGATGGTTCGTTTGCCGTCGAAATCATGCTGCTGCATCAGCACGGTGAGAGTCGCGTTTCGCTCCGCGAAAGGCAGTCTCTTGCGGAGCGAAAGACGACACTCCCAGCCGGTGCTTGACTGGTGCCCGCTTACGGTGCCGGGGCGGGTTCAGGTTTGGGGCTGATGGGCCAGACGCCGGGTTCTTTGCGTTGGGTGAAGTCCTTGAGGACGAGTTGGACGATGTCGGGGTCTTGGACCGTCGCGGTCACGATCTGGCGGAGTTCGTCCCACTTCGTCCGGTCCTCGCCGTACAAGGATTCCAGATTGCTACGGATGGATGTTAGTTTACCTTTGCGCAGTTTATATGCTCCAATGGCGGCGCCATAACGTTCCAGCTCCGATTGGTCAGCCGCTAGGTAATCTTCGTAGGCTTTGCGTTTCACTGGGTCTCGAATCTGCTTAGTTGGACAGCGCCACTTTTGCCTTCAAAGCTGATCCGAGACTGGTGTTCCCGCGAAATGAGAAAGAGGCGATCCTCCGTGTGCATTCAGTCAC
>JAYTFV010000673.1:0-7435 GCA_043734065.1 Planctomycetota bacterium | reverse complement strand
GAAATGTGCGCAGCCTGCAAACATTCTTGGGGTGAGTAGTACGAAAGCCAGAGGGGCGTTGAACATCACCAAAAACACAGTGTCATTCAGAGTCACGATTGAAATGTGACCTAAACCATTGCGCTGTATTCCTTTCGTGTGTTTTGTGTATTTCGTGGTGAATAATCCGGGCTAACACCCTACTTGTCAATCACCACCGCATCCTCAATCATGTACAGCAAGAACAGTTCCCCGTCCTGGACTCGCGACTTGATCGTGAATTTACCGACGACATCGAACGGGCGACCCGAGATGTAGTCAGTCGTTACGCCGCTACGCATCCGGACCCCGATCTTCTCGTCCGGGTGGAGGCATCTCCCAAAGTGCATCGCATACTCAAGGCCGCCTCTCATCATCAGGAAGCCCTTCAGTCCAGTCTCCCTATCTGTCGGAAACATCTCCCCGGAAATGCGGACTGTTTTTCCGTCCAGTTTCTTGAGCCACTCGGGCAGGCGTTGGTCGATGTCGACCGGCAGTTCTTTGAGCTGGAGCGATTTACGCAGGTTGAGGTCTTCAAGCGTGACCCGCAGGGCTCCTTCCCGGCCTTCGACTTCGAAGACCTGTTCCGTCTTCTCAACTGGGGGCGCGGCGACCTTGGACTCTTCGCCGAAGGCCACACTGGTCAGCATCGCGATCAGCACGCATACTCGCCGCATCATTCACTCCCTCGAACGTGCCCTACTTGTCAATCACGACCGCATCCTCAATCTGGTACAGCAAAAATAGTTCCCCATCCTGGAGGATGGTCTTGATGGCCATCCGGCCCACGACATCGAAGGGATGGCCCAGGATGTAGTCGGTTGTCTCGCCTGTTCGCATGCGGACGCCGAATTTGTCGTAGATCTTCGCGGTGCGGCCAAAGCAGCAGATCTGATTGTCCCGCACAAACAGAAACCCTCCCAGTCCGGTCTGAGAACGAGGCGGGAACATCCAACCTCGGATGCGGACGGTCTTCCCGTTCAGGCCGCTCAGCCAGCCCGGCAGGTGTTTCTCGACATCCAGCGGCACCGGCTCGGCGTTGAGAACCTTCAGCAGGTCGACATCATCGAAGCTGACGCGGAGCGCTCCCTCGGAGCCTTCGGTTTTGAACGTCTTCTCGGGGATCAGCAGCTCCAACGGGCGGGCCGGGAGCTGTGAGGTCTTGGGATTGGCGGTCAGCGCGGCGTTGGCCACCGCCGCGGATGAAGCAGTCGGGATCGCGACGGCCAGCTCCGGGGAGGAAGGCTTCGTGATGGCAGGCGGTTCACCAGGAGCGACCGGGTCAGAGGGCAGGGCGGACCCGATCGCTGCGGGGCCGGTGTTTCGGGCCACCGGATCGCTCGCCGGAGCGAGCTTGTGCGTGGTCAGGACTGCCACCTCCGGCAGGGGCTTGGTCGTTTGTGCCGAGGCTGGGACGATGCCGTTGCTGGCGGTCTGCGGACCTTGATCCGCACCAACCGGGGGTGCCATCTGGACCGGCTCCTGGTAGGCATGGAATTCCGTGTCGTTGTTCTGGCACCCGGAGATCAGGCCCAGGCAGAGAGCGGCCAGGAGGGCTGGGCGGGACTGCGGAGTGAAGATTTCGGGCATCACAGTTCCTTCAGTGAACGGTCCATGAAAGCAGATCCCACCGGTCGAGCCAGCCCGACCGCTGATCGCTAATGACTTCGGTTGCGGCTGGGCCATGTTGGGCGAATCCTCGCGATTTGTGTCCCACAACCACACGGACTCTTCTGACAGACGCGACCAGATGATTTTGTACACAGATTGCACAGGTTCGCACAGATCAGAATCTCCCCGTTCGCGGTTACGCGTCGAGGCGAAATCGTCAATCCGGGTCTCAGACTCATGTGAGAACAGAGCAGACTGCTGCGAGTATCCCGTCAATGTGAAGACCTGGGGTTATGGGATCAGCCACGGGAGAGCGAAGCTTCGGGAGGGCGAAGCTCCCGCTGAGCCGCGAGCCAGGGGCACGTCAACTCGCGTCAGCGGCTCGGCAGGAGCCTCGCCCTCCCGAGGCGAACTCCCGAGGGAGGCGAACCTCCACATCGAGCGTGGACGGGACTCTAAAAGTCCGAGTGAGACGGCTCGACGATCTCGCAGTCGAGCAGGTACAGCGACTCGGTGTCCTCCCCGGTGAATGTCGGATTGATCCGGAACGTCCCCGCCACGGACACGCGACCGGGATAGTAGTTTGTGGTCTTCCCGCCCCGCATGATGCAGCCGATCTTATCCGTTAAAGCGGGTTTGCCTCCGAAGCAACATTCCTTGCTGTCCTTTAACAGGTTGAAAGAGTTCAAGCCCACTTGCTGACTGCCGGGGAACACGAACCCCTTCAAGAACACTTTCTTCCCCACCAGAGCCTCCACGTCCGGGTTGACTCTGGCTCCGTGGTGGTCGGAGACGAACGGCTTGGCCGAGATGTCCTTGACGAAGCTGATGCGGGCGAAGCCGTCGGGGACTTCGTTCTGAAAGGCTTGGACCTGCACCAGCGTTCCCGCCACGAGCGTGACTGCTCCAAAGAAGATGCCCGCGATCGCCACTCCGGTGCCGGTGTATTCCCCCTGCCAGCGGCGGATCGAGAGGATCGCGATCCCCCCCAGAATCACCGTCAACAGCGCCACCGGCAACATGATCCACAGAAAAATCCCAATCAGCGACAACAGCCCCAGCACCAGCGAACAGACCGCCAGCGAAGAGACCGGACGGTAGTGGAACTCGTTGTCGGGGGAACTGGACACGCGAGCGAAACTCTCCTGCGGCTCCCTGTCCATCACCACCTCGTCAATGACCTGAATCGACATGCTTGACCCCTTCCGCTGGACAACATCGGTGCCGGATCAACATCCGCACCCCAAGAATGCGGGGCCGAAAAACAACGGTCCCTGTGAAAGTATACGCATGCAGGGGGGCCAATGTCCAAAACCTGTCCGCCAGAGGCCGGTCGGTAGGCGTTGCCGGGGTCGTTTGCAGGCTGTTCGGTACGACTGTTACAGAGTGACATCCAGCTGCAATCGTCCACAGGTGGCAAGGCAGAGAGCGTTGGATGTAAGCCCAACGTGCTATTCAACGCCATCGCACATATCCAGCTGTTCTATCAGAACGAGTCTCCCGGACATGTGGAGTCACTTACTCTCAATCGCTGATTGGGCTCCGTCGATAACGCGTCCTGGTAAATTCTAAGGCTTCCCGATTGACACCCCGCTCATGCAACGGGAAGATACATCAGTCGCAGTTGACTCAAATTGGCTGCGGATTCTTCACGTCGAGCAATGCGGTGGTTGACAGAAACCTCGTTTCGGATAGGCAGAAGCGGATTCTGTCTATGCCGAGAGATTTCCCTGTTGGAACGTACTGAATGACTGTCAAGATCGAGAATCTGGTTGCGACTACCAAACGCCAGTTCTCACAAGCGCAGCGAGACTTCGATTCGAAGGTCCAGTCACATCAACTCATGTGCCGGATCTTTGACAAGTTCAGCGCTGATGATGAGAAACACAACTGCCTGGGCTGCAATTTTGACGATCTGACATCGCAGATATCCAAGTTTCTCAAAGTCGCTGCGATGAATCCTGTGAGTTTTGACTTGCATCACCTGTTTTCCATGTATGCTTCAATCATCAATTCTGGATGGGAAAGAATCTCGGATATATTTGGAATCATTAGCATTCCTGAAGGCTATCGATGCCGCCACTTTTCGCCTTTCATAAGGGCTCGGCGATGGTCAAACTTCTTCAAGCATCCGAAAACTTTTGGTTGGGTCGTTCATCACCCCGTTTACACAATTGACGGTTCCGACCATCACAAATCGCTTTCTGCAGATGCAGGTAAATACAGATTTGTCGAAGATGAGTTTCTCAAGAAATACTACTCATCCGATTGCGAGAAGAATGTGTCAAAGCTCCGAGGAGAATTTGTCGGCCATGAACACTCAACCGTCGTTGTGCTACCCGATATCGTTCAGCTCACAGTTGATATCTGCAATTGCCTTGATCACTTTGTCAAGGTAATCACCGAGAACCCAGTGTACGTTGAAATGCTAGACGACACATCTACAATCGCTGATTACTACTCCAGGATTCAGTGCGTTGTTGATGATACTGGCGGTGTACCATGATGCATTAGAAAGGGAGTGGTCTGGCGGTTCCTCACAGCCATTGCAAATCTGCGACCTTTTCACTCTCGCGTGTTATCGCGTGCCGGGCCTGGAGCCATTTACGTCGAGACGATCTCCACATTCGCCCGTGGCACGGTCAGGCGTCTGCCGTCTCCGCACTTCACCTCCAGCACGCGGGCTTTCGAACCGGTTTCGAGGAGTTGCGGCTCCGGCGGCAGGCTCGACACCGTGCCCAGGACGCCGAAGTACGGGTCACGGATAATCCGCACAGGCGACCCGATATCCAGTACGCCGCCGCCCACGGTCGCGGCCACCTTGTCGGTCTGGCTGCGGTCGGGGAGGGGGATGACGATCTCGGGACGGATCACCCCGGCCCGGATTTGAGTGGCCCCGTTCACCGCAGCGGGGGCTTGTTTGTGGCGGTTGAAGATCGCAAAGGTGCGGTCGGCCATGGCGATTTCGCCGAAGCCTTCGGTGACGATGACGGTGGTCCCGATCTGTTCGGTGCCGGTGATCGCCACGCCGAGGTCGTAGCCCAGGATGTCGCGCAGATCCTGGTCATCGATCCCGCCCGCGACGACTGCACAGACGCCGAGTTCGGCAGCCCGGCGGATCGAGGCTCCCAGGATGCGGCGACCTCCGACGACGATCTGGCCGCGATGGGACTCGGTCAGCAGGTCGGGGGTCAGGTCTTGATCGGGGCGGGTGCAGACGATGGCGAGGGGTCCGTACGCCTCGCCACCGACGCCGAATATGCCCTGGATGAGAGCGGCCTCGCACTCGACGACGACCCCCTCGCGCGGGAGCACCTCGACGACCGTTCCCGTCGAGTAGGCGAGGACTCGCACCGGGATTTGCGGCCCGCGCAGAATCATCTGCCCGGTGATGTTCGACACCGACTCGATCGTGCCCGTGTGCTTCGAAAAATACTCCGCGCGGAACATCCCAAACATGCCGGGGGATACCGCCAGCAGTTCTCCGACTTCGACCGAATCGCCGACCTGCTTGAGCAGCGAACGCGGCACCTCCGCGGGGACGAGGCCCAGTTGGTTCGAGAGGTTGATCGGGAACACATCACCCGGCAGCAGCGTCTCGGCCACGACATCCTGCGAGGTGACGCGATCGCCGACCTGGCGCTGCACCTCACCTGGAATCGGCAAGGTCCGCACCGCCCGGAACAGGGTGCGTTCCATGACCTGCAAACCGGGAGTGTAGGCGTGGGCCATGCGGGCGTGTCCTCGAGCCGTGGGATAGGCTTCCAGCCTGTCGTTGATAGAGAAGTCGACAGGCTGGAAGCCTATCCCATATTGTTTGAGACGACGACAGGCTGGAAGCCTATCCCACGCGCCGCGCCGGTCTTTTACAGATCCTCGTAGTCGAGTTCGAACAGCTCATTCGCCCCGCTCATCTTGCCGGTCTTGAAGCCCTTGTTGAACCATTTCGCCCGCTGGGCTGAGGTGCCATGCGTGAACGAGTCGGGGACGACGTAACCCTGGGCCTGCTTCTGGAGGGCGTCATCGCCGATCTTCTGAGCACAGTTCATGGCCTCTTCGATGTCGCCCTGCTCGAGCATGTCCCGCATCTGGTTGGCGTGGAAGGCCCAGACCCCGGCAAGGTAGTCGGCCTGCAACTCCAATCGCACAGAGAACTGCTTCTCTTGCGGGGTGCCCCGCATGGCGTCGACCTTCTCGGTGATCCCCAATAAGTTCTGCACGTGGTGCCCGATTTCGTGAGCCACGACGTACGCCTGGGCGAAGTCGCCGGGAGCCTTGAAACGCGTCTTCATCTCGTCATAGAACGACAAGTCGAGATACACCTTGCGATCGCCGGGACAATAGAACGGACCGACAGCCGCGCTGGCATTGCCGCACGCGGAGGCGACCTGGCCGGTGAACAGCACCATTTTCGGCTTCACGTACTGTTGTTTGGGTTTCATCTGGGCGAACTGCTCGGTCCAGACATCTTCTGTGTCGGCCAGAACGACGCGCACGAACTTCGCCAGGGCCTCTTCCTCGGGGCTGCGCGGCTCGTCTGGCCCCGCTTGTTGTTGAGGTTGAGCCTGCTGTTGTTGCTGGGCCTGCTGGAGCAGCCCGCGCGGGTCGCCGCCCATCAGCCAGACAATCAAAGCCAGCACCAGGATGCCGATCCCGCCGCCACCCAGGGCCATCTGTGTCCCGCCGCCCTGTCCCCGGATGTCCTCGACGTTGTCGCTCTCTCGCTGTCCGTCTGTTCGCATGGCTGTGGGCCTCTGGGAGTCGGTGAATCACCACGCCGGGAATTCTCAGCGGGGAGGTCGGGACAATCAAGGGAGACGGGATAGCAGGGGGCAAGCTCCGCTGCGAAGACTTCGCGTCGCAGCTAAACGGGGGCGATCAACTCTCAACGCTCAACGCCCCGACTTCTTGAGCAGCACTGGCGTGCCCCACACCAGATGGTCGGCGACATCGAACCCGTCGCCGAAATCGACCTCCAGTTGGAGCATCTGGGCCCCGGTCAGGTCGATGGTCACCGCCTTGGCCGGTTGGCGTCCGGCGATGGCCTCCTCGAATTTGGCCACGCCATCGACCCGCACGCGGACGATGACATGCCCCTCATCGCCGTCCCCTTTCTGAAGCCCGATGTCGCTCCGGAACTTGCTGTAGTTCCCGCCGAGGTCGTAGTCCAGAACCGAGTGGGAGTGCGTACACAGCCCCTCGCTATAGGTCTTGTCCCCAATTTGCAGCGGGCTGCCCGTGAAGGACTTGTTGACCTGATACGGCCGGACCAGATCGAAGTATCCCATCTGTTCAACTCGGCTCGGGATGATTTCCGTCAACGTGATCTGCTTGCCATTCTTGATGCGGATGCGGTCGAGCTGGGATCGTGGCAACTCCAGATTCTCGTTCCAGATTGTCTCCATCTGAAGGCTTTCGGCTGTCAGTTTTGTCACACGTCCGGGGATGTGCTGACCGCTGACGACGTCGACGATCTCGTATTGTGCAACATCCTTGGCTGGAGGCGGGTGGTGGAACACCAGCCCGACGACCTTGGTGCGGCTCAATTGGCGGGTTTGGCCGTCGACCTCGACTTGATAGGACTCACTGTTTCGCCCCAGGACTTTTCCGGCGATGCGTTGAATCTCCCCGCTCTCGGCTCTCGCAAAGATGTTGTCAAAATCGGCTTGCTCACCCGTGCGGGGCACGACGAGTTTTCCTGTGACGACACTCTGTGGCCAGGTTTCGCGAATCGTAGAAATCGGAACGGAGAATGTCCGCATCAGGTCGCCGAACCGGGTTTCGATCTTAATTGTGTTCGATGACC
>JAYTFV010000672.1:0-2729 GCA_043734065.1 Planctomycetota bacterium | reverse complement strand
GTTGAACTCGAACGCCTTCTCGACCCCCTTGTGGATCGGCTTCATGTCGGCCCCGAGGACGCGCTCCAGTTCGTCGGCCACTTCGAAGGAGCTGAGCCGGGTGGGGCGGACCGAGGTGAACAGATCGGCGTCATCGGTGATCGTGCGAATCTCGCGCTGGTAGGTCTGGCTGTTGGCGATCGTGCGGATGAGCGATTTGGTGTCGAAGCCTCCCGCGCGGAACGTGTAGGCCAGGCGGTTGACGATCAGTTGATGCACCACTTCCTTGTCGGGGCCGAGGCTGTCGACGGCATAGAACCCATCGCCCAGCAGTTCGTTCCAGATGCGGTTCACATAGGCCCGCGCGAACCAGTAGTTGTCCGGGTTGTAGATCATGTAGGCTGCGACCACGACACGCCGTTGCCCCGGCGGCAGGTTGGGTGGAGGGGTTTCGCCGAGCAGGAAGCGGGCCTGCATCTCGGTCTTCTTGTCGGGGTCGTGGGCATCGGTCATGTAGTATTTTCCGGGGGCGAAGAAGGCTGCCATCTCGTGGAACTCTTCCCGCTTCCAATCATCGAACGGGTGGTTATGGCACTCGGCACAACCGACGCTAATCCCCATGAAGATGCGGGCCGACTGGGCCGCGATCAACTCCGGCTTGTTCTCGCAGGCCAGGACGAAGTTGTTGGGGCCGGTGTCCTGTTGCCAGCTGTTCTCTTTGACGTTGCCCTTTTGGCGTTGAGGGGAAGCGGAGAGCATCTCGCCGACGATGCGGTCCCAACTGGTTCCGCTCTTGAATTCGGTGAACAGCCACTCCTCAAAGGCGTCGGGATTCACCTGCTTCTTCGAGGCCGAGGAGTCGTGAAACACGACGCTCCGCCAGTACCGCGCCCACTTGCGTGCGAAGAGATCGGAGCCGATCAACTCATCGATCATCTTGGCCCGTTTGTGAGGGGCTTTGTCGGCGAGGAAGGTCTTGATCTTCTCGGGCTGGGGGGCCACACCGGTCAGATCGAGACTGGCCCGGCGGAGAAAGGTGATGTCATCGACCAGAGGCGTGAACGGCGTCTTGGTGACGCGCGGGACGTATGTTCCAATCGCTTCATCCAGGTTCTCGGACGTGAACCGGGCGTTCCCGCTCAGAGCCGGGAACGAGCGGCGGATGCGCTCCAAAACCGCCAGCCGGTCGTCGGTCGACTTAATGTCGGCCACCTTCGGCCCAGCCTTCTTCGGCTTCGCGGACGAGCGACTGGGAGCGGCCTGAACCACCAGCGTCAGGCCACACGCCAGCGCCGCGCCGACGAGAATCCATCCCAGAGAAAGGCAGCGTTTAGAATGCATCACAGTGGTCCAATCAGGACGAAACGGAACTTCGGTCGACAATGTCATCGTGGCTAGTGGACTGGCCGACTGTCAATCCCGTTGTGCGACGCTCCGCTGCGCAAAGCCTTCGCGTCGCGGCTCAACGGGTAACGGTCTCACTTCCGCCCGTGTAAAGTATACAATGCCGCTTCAGTCACACGTCAGAGTGAGTGACGATTCCGCAGAGGAGACTCCGATGAACATCATGGTGACGGGTGCCACAGGGTTGGTAGGATCACGGCTTGTGCCTCTGCTGAAGCAGGACGGGCACGAGGTCGTAACCCTCACCCGCCAGACGCCTCGCGACTCTTCAGAGCGGCAATGGGATCCCGCCGGGAGACTGGCACCGGGCACGCTCGCTGGCATTGAGGCTCTCATCCACCTCGCTGGCGAAAACATCGGCGAGGGACGCTGGACGGCGGCCAAGAAGCAGCGGATTCGCGACAGCCGCGTCATCGGCACCCGCTTGCTCGCCGAGGCCGCTGCGGCGAGCGGCGGAGCGGTGACGACGTTTGTGTGTGCGAGCGCGATCGGCTTCTATGGCAATCGGGGGAACGAGGAGCTGACGGAGGCATCTCCGGTCGGCTCGGGTTTTCTGGCGGAGGTCTGTCGCGATTGGGAGGCCGCCACCGAGCCAGCCCGGCAGGCAGGGGTGCGGGTCGTCAACATGCGGATGGGAGTGGTGCTCAGTTCGGCGGGCGGGGCGCTGGCGAAGATGCTGCTGCCGTTCAAGATGGGAGTGGGCGGGGTGGTCGGGTCGGGGTCGCAATACATGAGCTGGCTCACGGTGGACGAGGCGGCGCGAATCTATCGCTTCGCCGTGCAGCATCCCGAGCTGCAGGGGCCGGTGAACGCGGTCGCTCCCCAACCGGTGACGAACGCCGAATTCACGAAGGCACTGGGCCGTGTCCTGCACCGCCCGACGGTCTTGCCTCTCCCGGCATTTGTGGCCCGGCTGGCATTCGGCGAGATGGCCGATGAACTGCTCTTGGGATCGACCCGCGTGATCCCCACCCGGTTGCCGGCTGCGGGGTATCAGTTTCTGTTTCCGGAGATCGAGTCGGCCCTGGCGGCTGCGATTCGTGGGTGAGTGGGGAGTGGGGAGTCGTGATGCTCTGCTGACTGTGGGGACACATGCACGTGAGGGTGAGGCGCCACTCGCCCGACACGATTCCGGGAAGAGCCAATCGTTTTTCCCATCGTCCCTTCGCAGAGTGGGGTCACTCTCCGTATGCTGACAATCCACAGCCGCCCGACTACTGCACCGTCAAGGCGAAGACGATGGGTTGTGGGTTGCACCCCTGGGAGGGCGAAGCTCCTGCTGAGCCGCGAGCCAGGGGACGCGTCCACCCGCAGCAGCGGCTCGGCAGGAGCCTCGCCCTCCCGAG
>JAYTFV010000671.1:0-3439 GCA_043734065.1 Planctomycetota bacterium | reverse complement strand
GAAAATTCGGCAGCCGTGTGATTCTGCCCCCTCTCCCCCGCGAGCGACGTGTCTTTCGCCTTGTGCATGTTGCGGGGGAGAGGTGTGGGGTGAGGGGGCCACGACGCTCGCTTTGGACCCCTCACCCCGGCCTCTCCCCACAGTCACATCCTCTCTGAAAGTCACGCCGCCAGTGGGGAGAGGGAGCAGAGGTCAGGGGCTGCCGACTTTTGTGAAACCCGCACTCTGGCGAGTGCAGCTACGTGATCAGTTGAACCATCACCCCACCCGCCAATCCCCCTGCCCCGGCTGATTCAACTGCTCATGATTCGTCATGTCGAAGTGCAGCGGGGTGATCGTGACGTACCGCTGCTTCAGCTCAGCCACATCCGTTCCGGGGTCGAGGGCGTGATTGCGGAGGGGGTCGAGGCCGCTCCAGTAATAGGGCCTGCCGCGCGGGTCGATCCGCTTCTCGATCGTGTCATCGTGCCGCTTCACCCCCATCGAGGCGAACTTGACCCCCAGCGGTGGCTCCTCACCGGTCGGAGGGAAGTTGATGTTCCACAGCTGCCCCGGCTGAGGGTAGTCCTTGAGCAGACGCCGAATCAGCGGCAGCGCTGAACGGGCGGCCTGCGGGTAGTCGGAGGGGCATTTCGTGCTTTGCTGGATCGACACCGCGATCGACGTGATCCCGAAGAATGCCCCCTCAATCGCAGCGGCCACGGTGCCGGAGTACAGCACGTTGATCCCGATGTTGGCCCCGGAGTTAATCCCACTGACGATCAGATCGGGTCGGCCCTGACAGAACTCCAGCACGCCCAGCTTGGTGCAGTCCGCCGGGCTGCCATCGACGGCCCAGCCGTAGTGCTTCCCATGCTCGTGGATCTCCTTGACCATGATCGGATGCAGGTAGGTAATCCCATGCCCGACCCCGCTCTGCTCGGTGAGTGGGGCCACCGTCGTGACCTCGCCGAGTTCAGTCAGGACATCGCGAAGCGCCCGCAGACCAGGCGCGTGAATGCCATCGTCGTTGACCAGCAAAATCCGCACAGTGTTCTCGTTGTTAGAGTGTCGGCGATTTCTCCGAAATCGCTGGGACGACGTTCGTCATGTGAGCGGGTGTTGTTCGGTCGCGAATGTCGAATCAGCGATTTCGGAGAAATCGCCGACACTACACGACCTTAACCCCCGCCTTCTCCTCCGCCGCGCTCCGTCTTAGGTAGAACGGTTCCAGGCTCCAGCAATCGACGGTCCGCCCCTCGCGGAGTTGCCGTGTGCCGATCGTCGCCACATGCCGAGCCTGGGGAGTATCGTACTCGACGGGCAGGCACGCTGCCTCCGGAAACAGCGACCCGCGCAGCCGCACGAGCCCCGGCCCGACCACCCGGAGTTCCGGCCTTCGCGCAGCCGCCCAGGCTTCGGCGGGTTCGATGGTGATCTCGCCGATTCGCTCCCAGCGATCAGCGGTGCGCCGGTACTCGCCGACGAACAACTCCCCGCGCTGGGCCAGGTCGATCACCGCGACCTCGGTCACGTCATCCGGGACGCCAGCGGCAACCGCTTCGAAAGTATCGACCGGAGTGAGCAAGCATCCCGTGGCATAGGCCAACGTCTTCGCGCACACGACCCCCACGCGCAGCCCCGTAAAGCTCCCCGGCCCGACGCTGATCGCGATCGCCCGGCACTGCTCGGTCGTGGAGCCACACTCGGCGAACAAACTCGCCAACTCGGCGACCAGTGTGCGCGCATGCCGCCGCCCCGCCTGAGCCAGCGAGCATTCCGCGAGCAGCACACCCTCGCGAGCGAGGGCGATGCTGCCCGCCATTCCGGAGGTGTCGATCGCGAGGAGCATGGAGGAAGGGGAGGAGGGGGGAGGGGAGGAGGGAGTCGTGCTGGTGGCTGCGGACTCTCCCTGGCAGGGGTTCTACATTGCAGACAACCGGGTGTACAACCCGATCGGGCCTGGGAGGGCGAGTCGAGAGTATTCGCCCAGTGGCAGTCCCCTTCCGGCCCCCTCTCCCCCGCGAGCGGCGTGACCCAACGGATTGGCGTGTTGCGGGGGAGAGTGGGTGTGGGAGGAAGAGGGGCATCCGTGGAGTTCACTGCGAGCCGGTCAGGCGAGCCAGAAGGCGTCAGCCTCCGGACCTTGCCGCCGAACGACTCAGTCCGGGGGCTGACGCCGCCCGGCTCGCCAGCTTGGTCGAGGGGGCGGACTGGCCAGACCCGGCGGGGCCATTGCGTTCACCAACTCATGAGTGATGGCAAGAGGGGGCAGAAAGATCGAGTACCGCCAAATTGGCGAATGCACCTGCCAGAGGCCCGCGTTCTGGCGAACGCAGCTACGCCGCCGCTTGCAACGGGCTGGGGTTTGTTGATGATGTGGTGGTGATCCATCGTCTTGGGGGAGAGTGGCTGTGGCATCTCGGACTTTGCGGGGCTGTTGCTGGTTGGCGGGCGTGGCCCTGCTCTCTCTTACGGTCGGAGCCGGTGCGGCCCGGGCGGCTCGGCCCAACATTCTGTTCATCCTGACCGATGACCAGGGGCCACACGCAGCGTCCTACCTCGGGAACAAGGAGCTGCCGACGCCTCATCTCGATGCTCTGGCAGCTCAGGGAGCGGTGCTGCGGAATGCGTTCTGCGTGACGCCGGTGTGCAGCCCTTCGCGGGCCTCGATCGTGGCCAGTCGATACGGGTCGGAGCTGGGCATCCTCGACTGGATCAATCCCAAGACCGAGCCGGAGATCGGGCTGAATCCGAATACGGTGACATGGATGGAATTGCTGGAGGATTCGGGCTATGTCACCGGGCTGATGGGGAAGTGGCATCTCGGCACGGCCACGCGGTATCACCCGACGCTGAACGGGTACACGGAGTTCATGGGGTTTCTCGACGGGGGCAGGCCGACGCGGGATGCGATTCTCGAAGTCGGCGGGCATGACGTGCCGACGAAAGGGTTCATCGTCGATGTCGTCACGGATGGGGCCATCGAGTTCCTCAAGACCCATAAGGCCGACACGTTCGCCCTTTCGGTGCATTACCGCGAGCCGCATGCCGCCTGGCTTCCGGCGCCGGACGAGGACGCGGCCCCGTTCCAGGATCTGGTTCCCACGATCCCCCCGAGCGAAGTCGCCGGCGTCGACGAGGACCGCCTCCGCAAAATGATTCGCGAGTATTACATCAGTTGCCGCAGCGTCGACCGCAGCGTCGGTCGGCTGATGCAGACGCTGAAAGAACTGGGCCTGGATGAGAAGACGATCGTGATCTTCACCAGCGATCACGGCTACAACACCGGGCACCACGGGGTGTTTCATAAGGGCAACGCCACCTGGATTCTCAAGCAGAACCCGGAAGCCCGTTGGAAGGACATCGGAGCCAACAGCCGACCCAACATGTGGGATCAGTCGCTGCGGGTGCCCGCGATCGTGCGCTGGCCGGGTGTCGTCAAGGTCGGAACGGTCGT
>JAYTFV010000670.1:0-6726 GCA_043734065.1 Planctomycetota bacterium | reverse complement strand
CGCATCGGTGTTGACGCCCCACTTCCCCGGTCCGGCGGTGTCTCCCTTGAATACGGTGAGATCAGTCTTCGAGAAGCTGAGCGACTGCTGCGCCTTGGGCAAGTAGTCCTTCGCTGCTGGAGCATCAGCAGTCAACCACACGGCAATGACCTTGGCATCGGTCACGCTGCCGATCTCGCCGTCGAGCTTCTTAAGAAACCGCGCGCAGGGGCGTGACCACTTGTCGGTCGGCACAAACACATACACCGTCGTCTTCGTCCCGCGAGCTGCCACCGGATCGACCGTCTGACCGGCGGAGTCCCCGACTACCGCCTCGACCTGGAATCCCTCCACCGGTTTGCCAACCTCCGGGCCGCTGATCACATCAGCAAACGCGGAAGCACACCACAAGACCATCGAGAGCAGACAGAGCGAGCGGAGCATGTGCATGACCTATCGAGAGCGAGCGGAGATGCCTCAGTAGACTTCACCAGACACGACCCGGAGATGCCCGCCTGAACCGTCGCCCGGCGGAATGTTCACTTCGGCTTGACGGAAAATGCACCCCAGCCCTCTCCCCCGCAACATGGACAACGGTGAAAGCCACGTCGCTCGCGGGGAAGAGTGGGCCGGAGACCGCCAATTGGCGAATGTCCCAGACTACTTCTCTGACGTGGGGGGAGCTGGCTCGGCGGGCTTGGGGGTTTCGGTGGCGGGTTTGTCCCCGACGGCGGGCTGGGCTGCTTCGGTGGCAGGTTTCTCACCGACAGGTTTTTCGGCAGGCACAGCGTCTTCTTTGGGCTTCTCGCCGTCCTTCGGCTCCGCAGGCGGGGCGGGTTCCGTGGAGGGCTGGTCTCCTTCAGCCGCAGCCGTCTTCGGGACATTCGGCAGCGGCGGCATTTCAGGGAAGTGGATTTCCATCCCGGGCGGTGTGGCCACCAGTGGCTCAACGAGATCCTCGGGCTTGACCCGAATCTCGGTGAACAGGTCTTCCGAGATCACGTAATACCAGTCGGCGAACCGGGTGTTGAGCTGCTTGGCCTTCTTCTCGCCAGCGGTCTTCTTGTCGTCGTACTCCTTCTTCCGGATGCGGTAGACATCGGAATCGGTCTCATACTTCTTTAAAGCGGCCTCATAAGCGGCCTTGGCTTCGGCTTGGGGGTTAGCGACAGGGGCTGTCGGTTCGGCAGGCTTCTCGCCGGGTTTGGGTTCGCCGGGATTGGGTTCGCCCTCTTTGACTTCCGCAGGCTTGGCCGGGTCTGCTGCGGGAGCGGCGGCGTCGGGCTTCGGGGCGACGGGCTTCTTCGGTTCCAGCGGAGCGGAGCCTAGAGCCGCTTCATCGAACTGGGCCGTGATGAAGACGTACCGATTCTTCTTCTGGGTCGGATCGGCGGCCTCGGGCTTTTCCGGATCAGCGGGCTTCTTCGCAGCCTTCTGGGCGCTCCCGGCTTCAATCTCGATCTCAGAGCCGGTGACCACCTCGCCGAAACGCAACACGTAAGTGACGCCATCAAACGTCGAGACCAGCATCTCGCCTTCGTTGGAGGCGATTCCCATTTTGGGGTGCAGGAAGAATCCCCGGTCCTGGAGATCGACGCGGGACTCGATCGAGAGCTTGATCGCCGTGTCTCCCGACAAGCTCGCGCTCAGCCCCTCCGGCTTGCGACGCACACCGACGATTTTCAGGTCAGCGAACGATTTCAACATCGCGTTGATGACGCTGGTCTTCGGCTTGACCGTGGTCGCATCAATCCCGTCGATCTTCCAATCGGCTGTGGCACTCTCCCGAGTCAGGATCGACCGCTCTCCGGGCAGGATCGCGCCTTGGGCCTCGTCGACCGTGTAGCGGTTGATGAAGATCGTCTGAATGTCATCCTGCTGAAGGGCCAGCAGATCGGGCTCGATCCAGTCGGAGAATTTCGTCGACAGTTCGATCTTGACTTCCGACAGGAAGAACCGATCCTCGTCGGCCTTACGCACAAAATAAGTGTTGCTGGACCCTTCCTTCCGCTTGCCGATGATGTAATCAACCAGCACATTGTCGCCGCTCTTGAGCGTGATGCGATCGCCGCGGCCTTCGGCTTCGGTGATCTTCGGATCGAGCGGGTCGAGCAAATGGTGCTCCTTGTGGCCGTCCTTCGTCGTCCCGGCGCGGGTGCCGCGCGTGATCCCGATCACGCTGGCCGCCGTCGACTTGAGGCGGTCCTTGCCGTCGGCGGGATAGTTGTTGTGCGAGGGGATCCGCCACTTGCCGTTCTTGTACTCGACGCTGAACGAGTTCGTCTTGGCGGCGGCCTTGTCAAAGGTCGCGACCTGCAACGAGGTGGCCTTGTTCGGATCCTTAAACTCCGGGAAGAACTCCTCACCCAGTTCGGCACTCCAGTTCACCTGGGCCGGACGATGCGACCAATAGGTCAACCCCGCGGCTCCCAGGGACAGGACCGCAGCCCCCACGAACACGAGTGTGCGAATGATCGGATTCATGGTTCAACTCCCGATGAGGTTTCCGTGTCGAGTGTGTTGTCTTTTTCACGCCAAACTGGAGCCTTCCGCTTTCAGCGATCAGCCAGAAATCTCCGAAGAGGCTTCTGGCTGACCGCTGAAAGCTGACCGCTCAGTCTGAATGCCCTACCGACTGACGAGGCGATCGCTGGCCGCCCCGCTGTCTTCGTTCAGCCAGCGAATCCCCAGCACGACCACTCCCAGCGCGACTGCGGGCACCAGCGACAAGAAGAAGGCCCAGAACCACGTGCTGTTCTCTTTCGCCTTGACCTGAATCTGAGACTCGATGCGGGCCAGCCGGACTGCATTGGCCTTTTTCTGGTCGATCGCCTTCTGCTCCAATTCCAGCTTGCGGTTCTCGGCAGCTGTGGCGTTTTGGAGTGTCTGGAGCTGTTCGCCCTCGTCCATCGTCTTGTTCTTGCGGATTTCGTCGAGCACTTTTTCGATGCGAGTCTTGGCGTCGGCCAAGCTCTTGTCGGCCTCCTTAGTGGCTTCCTGCTCTCGCTTTTGGCGGGCCGCATCGAAGTTTTCTTTTTCCTTTTCGATCTTCTTCAGGGTCCGCTGGGCGGGGCGACGGTTTCGCAGTTGGACGTAGTCATCGGAGCCCGCGAGGGTATCGACGCAGTTCATCACGAACAGCGTGTTGTCGATGACAAGGTCTTCGATCTGCGAGTCGGCGATGTTGTACATCACATCGTGGACGAGATCGGTGTCCGCGATGAAGATGGCGTTGATCTTGCCATCCGGGGTGTTCCCGCCGGTTCCCTTGAGCTGGGCCCCGATGATGTGCGCCTGCTTGTCGGTGATGCGTTTGGCTTCGGGGTTGGGGACGCGCTGGCCCTGGAACCCGGCGGTCTGGGTGGCAACTTCCCAGTCGATGGAGCCCGACGTGTCGCTGCGGGATTGCAGCAGTTTGGTGAACTCGATCTTGTGGCCACTGGCCTTGGTGATTTCCCCGGAATAGAACGCCAGAATCTCCTGGAGACCGGATGTGATCGGGACGCTGGCATTGATCCCCGAGGTCTTCTCGGAGTCCCCGGCGGTAATGAAAATCACCTGCTTCGGGAAGCGTTCTTCGAGTCTCGGATGCGGGTTGTATTCGTCGAACAAGATGCTGCGCGTGTCCCAATCGACACCGATGGCGTCCATCAGTGAGGTCGCCTTTCCGCCGTCGGCCTTGGGGGCACCGGGTTGACCACCCATGCCGAACATACCGCCGCCCTGGCTGGGCTTATTCGGGCTATTGGGACTGTTGGCCAGTCCCACAAACGCGGGGGCCGGGTCATCGAAGATCAGCGTGGGGCCGCCCGCCTTCACGTAGGCGACGAGGTTCGCCATCTGCGGCTTGGTCAGCGATGACGGGAGGACGGCGATCAGAACATCGACCGGCTCCTCTTCGCTGGCCTCGGGGGCCTTGTCATCCTTCTTGTCAGTCGCAGCGGGTTTGGGAACTTTGGGAGCCCCCTTCACGAGAATCGGTTGATCAGGACTGATCTCACGGACGTGGTACTGACGCTTGAGTTCCGCCACCAGCCGCCATTCCGGGTCGGGCTGGAAGGTTTGCATGTTCATGCCGCCGAAGACCTTGGCGTCGGTCGTCAGGATGCCGACCGTCAGTCGTTTGGTTCGCGAAACCGTTCCAATCGCGCGGGTGATCTCAGACTCGATCGGGGTCCCCTTGTCGAAGTACGGTATCACCACCTGATCGAAGTCGGTGCGGGCCACGGCCCCGAGAAACACCTCCTCGACCTGGAACCGCCCGTCTCGTTCGGACTGCACCTGTCGCGGCTGAATCCCCCACTGCGCCGCCTCTTCCGCAGCCTTACTCAGCGGATCGACCGAAACGATGCGGACATCCAAATTGCCGCCCCCCATTTTGTCGAACTGCCGCAACAGCCCCTGCAGCTTCTTCTGAATCTGCAATTGCTCCTTCGGCGCATCTTGAGACACATACGCCGTCACCGTGACCGGACGCTGGGGATTGATCTCCGAGATGACCTGCCGCGAGACTTTCGACAGGGAGAACAGCCCGCCCCGCGTGAGGTCGATCCGGGCTCCCATGACCGACGCAGAATAGGAGAGACTCACGATCACCACAGCCAGCGCAGCGGCCCGGATGAGGTACTGAATCCCCAGGCTGGTGCCGCCGGGCGATCCCTGCCAATGGCGCCGGGCGATCATCACCGCGTTCAGATACAGGAACAGCACTGTAATCGACCCGAAGTACAGCACGCCCCCCAGGGGGATCACGCCGGTCGAGAACTCATGCAGATACCCCGACACCCCGAGCGGCTCGCGAATCCCCGCCGACTCCAGCATCGACCGCAGGGCCACCAATTGGTCGATGAACACGAAAAACGAGGTCATCACCGCCGCCATCACAAACGCCACGGTCGACGAACTCGTCAGCGAGCTGGCAAACATTCCAACCGCCAGCATCGCCGCTCCCGCCAGCCAGTACCCGGTGTAGGTGGCAAACACCGCCCCGTAGTCGGGATCTCCCAGTTTGGCGAGTTCGACGATCAGTGGAAACGTGAAGAACAGCGCCACTGTGTAGACCATCAGCACCGCCCCGTACTTGCCGATCAGGATCTCGAAGTCCCGGGCCGGCAGCGTGAATAAAAGTTCATCGGTCCCTTGTCGACGCTCCTCGGCCCAGGCGGCCATCGTGATCGCCGGGACGATAAACAGCAGCAGCCAGTGGTAGTTCTCGCTCAAGCGATCGAGCGAGCAATCGTTGTTCGTGAAGAACCGGCCATCAAAGGCCAGCGCCACCGCCAGCGCCACGAAGGCCGTGATGAACAGATAGCCCAGCACGCCGGTGAAGTAGCTGGCGACGTTCCGCCTGAGAACCGCGAGAATGACATGGAGTCGCATCGTGATCGTCCGTTGTCTGCGATGAGGTCAGTGACCCTGAACCTCGTTGGTGTTGCCCGTCCCCGGCGCTTGCCGGGACCACATCATGCCGCGTTTCTAGACATCAACACCACTCAGGTCACGCCCCCGGTGAGTGCCCGGAAGTGGTGTTCCATATTGTGGTCCTGGCCCTCCATCTCCGCGACGTTGCCATCGAGAATCAGGCGGCCCTTGTGGATGAGCAGCACGCGGCTGCACACGGCCTTGACTTCGGTCAGGATGTGGGTCGAGAGCAGGATCGTCTTGGTCTTGGCCAAGCTGAGGATCAGGTCGCGGACCTGGAATGTCTGGTTGGGGTCGAGACCGCTGGTCGGTTCGTCGAGGATCAGCACCTTCGGGTCGTGGAGCAGGGCCTGCGCCATGCCGACACGCTGCTTGTACCCGCGTGAGAGCTTGCTGATCGGCTTGCCCCAGACCTCGGACAGCGAACACTTGGCGGCCACGAAATCGAGTCGCTCCGCCAGCAACCCCGCCGACATCCCGCGTGCCGCTCCGCAATACCGCAGCAGCCCCTTGGGCGTCATCTCCGGGTAGAGCGGGCCGTTTTCCGGCAGATACCCCACTAACTCCGCAGCTGCCAGCCGATCGGAGGAGACGTTGTGGCCGCCGATGATCGCTTCGCCTTCGCTGGGAGCGAGAAACCCGGTCAGGAGCTTCATCGTGGTCGATTTTCCGGCCCCGTTGGGACCGAGGAAGGCAGCCACCTGCCCCTGCGGAATGGAGAATGTGACATCCCGCGTGGCGGCAAAATTGTGATAAAATTTACTGAGGCCCCGCGCCTCAATCATGGCAGTCGGGTCCGAACCCACCGTCTTCTCGGAACTCACTGTCTTCTCAGAACTCATTGGGCGCATCTCCCACGCAGCCAAATTGGCAGTTGCACAAGCTGGACAATCATCTGACAGGCAACATGCGTGCCGAATCGACACGATCCCGCAGTTGCCTCGCATCTGCCCCGCATCTGTCAAGACGCTGGACAAGTCACTTCGTTGCGAATCTTTTACACGGAATTGCAGTGAGAGGGAAGCGGGCAGGAGGGAGCAATCAGCGGTCAGCCGTCAGCGATCCGCCAGAAACTGTCTGTGGGAATCGGCCGACCCCTCTGGCTGACCGCTGACCGCTGACCGCTGATCGCTTCCTCTTCCGACTCGCTTTCGATTCCGGAAAGTCGGTGGTACAGTGGCTCCGCGCGAATCATCGTGCCTCAATCGATCAACACAGGTCAGCGATTCTTTCTCCGTGTGCCCGCTCCCGCGATGCTGTGGGGCAGCACATCCCGGCGGTGCCGGAAGGAGAAAACGTTGAGACGGCCTGTGCCCAGGCAGGAAG
>JAYTFV010000669.1:0-2448 GCA_043734065.1 Planctomycetota bacterium | reverse complement strand
GTCGGGCGCGTTCTGGCCCGCTGGCAACCCTATCAAGGGCTGGTTTATTTTCATCTGCTGCTGGACCGTCTCGCAGAAGCAGGGCACGTTCAGGCGGGTGCCTCGACCGGAGACTCAAAAAACTGATCCAACAGGACGCTTCAGTAAAAACCACTCCAAGGAGATTAATCGTGGCCATTCCACATGCGAAGCCGGGAGAAGTGATCGATATCCGGCGGGGTGGCCCAGACGCGGCTTTGAGCGTCTGGGTCACGCAGTCACAAGAGGTACGCACGGGTTACATCGCATCAGTACACCCACTGAATGGAAACGCCGACGGTTCGGCCCCCAAGATACCATCGAGCGGAACTCCACCGCCACTCTGTCGATTCGACACACCTTCAAGACTTTCGGGATGGGAATGACAGTTGCTTCGGCGTGAGGCCGAAGGGACAATCGGGGGCCTTGCGCCCCGTCCCTCCCCACCGCCCGCCCATGCCCGCCGTCATCAACATCGCCGCCTATAAGTTCGCGGCCCTCACCGAACTCAAGTCGCTCCGCGAGCGGCTGACGGCTCTGTGCAAGGAGTGGGGACTGCGCGGGACGATTCTGCTGAGTACGGAAGGGGTCAACCTCTTCGTCGCGGGGGGCCGTTCAGAGGTCGAAACTCTATTGGCAGAATTGCGAGCCATTCCCGGCCTGGAGACCCTGCAAGTCAAGTTCAGCCAGAGCGACACCCAGCCGTTTCGCCGCATGCTGGTGAAGATTAAGAAGGAGATCATCAGCTTCGGCATTGAGGGCGTCGACCCGGTGGGAAAGCCCTCTCCGAAGCTGACCCCGAAGGAACTCCAGCGCTGGCTCGACGAGGGACGGCCCATCACGCTCCTCGACACCCGCAACGACTACGAGGTGAAACTCGGCACGTTTCGCAACGCCCGCACGGTCGGCATCGACCAGTTCCGCGAATTCCCCGCTGCTGTCGCCCAACTGCCCGAAGCGATGAAGCAGCAGCCGATCGTGATGTTCTGCACCGGGGGCATCCGCTGCGAAAAGGCGGGCCCGTTCATGGAGATGCAGGGGTTCGAGCAGATCTTCCAACTGGAGGGCGGCATCCTCAAATACTTCGAGGAGTGCGGGGCCGCCCACTACGACGGTGAGTGCTTCGTGTTCGACGATCGCGTGGGACTCAACCCCGGTCTCGATGAATCCGACAGCGTGCAGTGCTACGCCTGCCAGTCGCCGCTCACCGCGGAGGACCAAGCGGACCCGCGTTATGTCCTCTTGAAGTCGTGCCCGTACTGCTTCGTCACCACGGAGGAGCAACACGCCCGCCGCCTCGCCCAGCGCCACGCCACCATCGCAGCGGCCACACGCCCGCTGCCGGGAAGCCGCATCACCGAGAACGAGCGCCCGTTCAATATCCCCGCCGCCTATGACGGACAACCGCTGATCGAATGCCTGTGCGGGATCCTCGGACACGTTCCGCGCGAGGAGTGGCTAGTGACCTGTGCGGCAGGACGACTCCTCAAACGCATCGTCCCCGAGGGTCTGGAAGGCCCCGCTCCCATCCCCGTCGCAGCTAACCAGATCGTGCGCGGCGGTGATCGCTACCTGCATGTGCATCGGGCCGCCAGTGAGCCGGACGTGAACGCGGACATCCGCATCCTCTACGAAGACGAAGCGGTGATCGTCGTCCACAAGCCGGCCCCGCTGCCGATGCACCCCTGCGGCCGGTTCAATCGCAACACGCTGACGGCGATCCTGGCCGAGGTGTACCACCCCTATAACCCCCGCCCGGTCCATCGTCTGGATGCCAACACCTCGGGGATCGTGCTGTTCGCCCGCACCCGTCACTTCGCCCAGAAACTGCATTCGCAGTTTGAGCGGGGGAAGGTGGAGAAGCGGTACTTGGCCCGCGTGCAGGGCCATCCGACACTGGATCAGTTTCGGTGCGATGCCCCGATCAGCGATGAGGTCGGCGAACTCGGTTCCTACCGCGTCGACTGGGAGCATGGCAAACCGGCCTCGACGGAGTTCCGCGTCCTCGAACGCCGCCCGGACGGCACAGCTTTATTGGAAGTGACCCCGCTGACCGGTCGCACGAACCAAATCCGGATTCACCTGTGGGAACTGGGCCACTCGATCGTGGATGATCCGACGTACCTTCCCGGCAAGATCCTGGGAGACACTCAAACGGTCTCTCTCGATGCCCCGCCGCTGAATCTGCTGGCCTACCGACTCACGTTCGACCACCCGCTTTCCCGAGAACCAGTGACCTTCGAAGCCGTACGCCCCGCCTGGGCCAAGACCTCGCACTAAGGAACTGGCCCGAAACACCATCCCGAAAGTCAGGAAGAGGATTCACCGCAAAGGGCGCGGAGGATCGCAGAGGTCCGAGAGATCTCCGGGAATTCCCCTCTGCGAACCCTCGCGCCCTCTGCGGTGAATTTCGGGAACTTGTTTTGGACC
>JAYTFV010000668.1:0-16534 GCA_043734065.1 Planctomycetota bacterium | reverse complement strand
CACCGGCTATTGGCTTGGACCCCTCCGGGGTGGGGAGATGCTGCCGATGCGAAAGACTTCGGATTTCGAGACATGATTGCAAAAGATCGCCATATAGCGCTGGCCCCTCCGAGTTGAGGAGTTAGACTCCCCCTTTCACACCCACCCGCCTCTGAATTCAGGACGATGACGCATGACCCTGCAATCCCACGGCCTGGCCCTGTGGCTCCTCTTCGCATCGGCAGCATGCTCGTTCGCGGATGACACCGCCGAGTGGAAGGCTCGCGTGGCCCGCCTGACCCAGGCCATCGACGCTTCCCCCACGACCGTGGACCTCTACTCTCAGCGCGGGGATGCCCGGTTCTTTCTGGGCGAGTTCAAAGCCGCAGTGGCCGACTACGACAAGATGGTGGAGCTGGCCCCGTCGGAGGATGCGGGCCACTGGCGGCGGGGGATCGCGTGGTTCTATACGGGGGAGTATGAGAAGGCAGCTGGGCAGTTCGAGCGGTATCACTCGTTCGACAACGTCGACCGCGAGAACGGCATCTGGCGGTACCTTTGCCAACGAAAAGCCTTCGGTCTGGAGAAGGCCCGTGCGGGGCTGCTCAAGTACGAGAAGGACGACCGCGAGCCGTTTGGCGATGTGTACCGCCTGTTCGAGGGCAAGATCACCTCAGACGAACTCCTCGACAAGATCCGTCAGGCGAAGATCTCCGACACCGAGCGACAGAAGCGACTGTTCTACGCCGAACTCTATGTCGGGTTGAACGAGGCGGTCGAAGACCGGGCTGAGTCGGCGAAGACCCACCTCTCGGCAGCGGCCAAGAACACCTGGGGTGAGAAGGCGGGGTACGGGCCGAATTATATGTGGCAGGTGGCGCGGCTGCACGCGGAGGTGTTGGCGAAGCCGGTGCCAGCGCAGAAATAATCTGTCACCCCGTGCTTCACGGATTACTCGATGTGTCTCAGCAGAGCCTGGGTGAACCGACTCGCGTCTTGGGCATCCAGGTGGGACATGTCCGGGCACTCGAAGGCCCGCAGGTCTGCGTAGTCCTCGAAGTGAATCGTCTGAGCCACCGGTTGCACGGTCTCCGCAAAGACATCCCAGAACCGGGCCCGCGGGTAAGCCGCTTGGTCGAGCGGAACGCGTGGCCCCGAGGTCGGCATTTCCACAAAGATCACTTGGCCTCCGCGCTGCTGGATCGCACGGGCTGCGTCGCGATATCGCTGGACCACGGCGGGCCAAGTGCTGGACGGCAACCCCGATGGTTTCCCCGCTCGCTCCGTCTGTAATTCCTTGAGTAAATCCGCGCGCAGCTGGGGAAGGTCGACCTGGGAAAAGTCGGAGCGAATCTGGCGATTGATGTCCATGATCCGAGGGACCGGAGCGGGGAAGCGGCGACGCAGGAGCGAGCCGATGGAGGTTCTCAGATTGCACGAACTGCGCTTGACCACCAGTCTGGAACTCAATTCCGCTCCCACCCAGGTTTCAAAGCCATCGAACACGGCCATGTTCGCTCGATGGTAGGCCAAGTACTGATTGTGCAGTAGTACCGGGCTCTCGAACCAACCGGGGACGACTCCAGCAATCACCCGGCCCCGAAACGTTGAGTCGGCGGCCAACTCTTCCAGGGCGACCAGCGGCGATCCCCCACCGGCAATCGAGAGTTGCACGACGGGACGATTCAGTTGCTGCCGGGCGGTCGGGACATCGAATCCCAATTGCATGCGCGAGTCGCCCAGGACGACGAGCGTATTGACCGGATCGCGTGAGACTTGACTGCGGGTCCAGGACCACAAACGCGGGCTGTCCGCCACGCTGGGGAGATGGCCGCGCGACCGCCACATCCCTTCCAGAGAGGCTGCCAGACCGACAAAGACGAGAACCGCGCAGCACCACACGCTGCCCCACGGTTTGTCGGGGCAACGGTCGAGTGCCGGAGCGTTGGGAGTGCTGGTCATGGGATTCAGAACTGGAAGTAGATGAAGGCCCGATCCTCGCCCGACTGCATCAGCATCATCAGGAGGAGCAGTCCCAGGCCAATTCCGAGAACCCAGCCTGGAAGGCGACGCAGCAATGTCTCCCACGACTCGTCCCGGAACACATGATGGAGCAACAACAGGAGACTGATACAGATCAGGACCGGCCAGGCATCGCCGGAGTTCACTCGCTCTCCTCCCCCGGCTCCTAGCATCGCGAGCAGCAGCGTGTTGGCTCCGGAAAAACTCCTGGCTCGGAAGTAGACCCAGGCCAGATTCACACCCAGGAAGGTCAACGCCCCGGCCACGAGCGGCACCCCCGGCCTCGACATCAGTCGCAGCCCTCGACGCTCATCGAGGTCGCTCAGCCCGCGTTCAGCGATCAGAAACAGTCCGTGGAGACCGCCCCAGATCACGAAGGTCCAACTCGCCCCATGCCAGATGCCTCCGATCAGCATCGTCAGCATCAGGTTGAACTGCGTGCGCCACGGCCCTTTACGGTTTCCTCCCAGCGGGATATACAGGTAATCCCGTAGCCAAGTGGACAAGCTGATGTGCCACCTCCGCCAGAAATCGGAGAAGCCAATCGCACCATAGGGCCGCCGGAAATTGTCCGGCAAAGCGAATCCGAACAACATCGCTGTTCCGATGGCGCATAGCGAGTAGCCGGAAAAATCGCAGTAGACCTGACCCGAAAAGGCCAGTGACCCCATCCACGCCGACCGAAACGAAGGGGTCGACATCTGATCGAACACCCGTTCCACGACCGGAGCGAAGACCCCATCGGCCAGGACGGTTTTCTGGAAAATCCCAATGACAATCAGCACCGCTCCCCAATTCACAATCCGGCCAGTGACTGTTCGTTCCTCTTCGAGTTGAGGCAGGAACTTGTCGCAACGCACGATCGGCCCCGCCACGAGTTGGGGAAAGAAGGCGACATACGTGGCAAAGTCCAGGAACGAGCGGGCCGGAGCGTGCCGACCCAGATACACGTCCATGACATACGACAGCGACTGGAAGGTGTAGAACGAGATCCCCACCGGAAGGACGACATCCCACACCGGGGCTGGAAAATCAAAGCCCAGCAGACTGGCCAGACTCGACCCCGTTCGCAGCAGCAACCCCCCGTACTTGAAGTAGGCCAACATCCCCAGGTTCAAAACCAAGCTCAGAACCAAATACGTGCGACGAACCGCCGTGCGGGTTTCGCGGTCGATGGCCAGTGCGATGGAATAATCGACAGCGGTGGAGAGCCACAACAGCAGCAGGAACTTCGGATTCCACGCTCCGTAAAAGACATACCCCGCCCCCAGCAGCCAGAATTTTTTGACGGTCCAGGGAAATGGGAGTCGGTAGCCTCCCCACACAATCAGCAGGAAGATCAGGAATGTGTAAGAGGCGAACGTCATGCTCGGATCGAAGTGTGCTGAACTTCCGTTCCTTGGTTTTGGGGGTGAGATGACTGACGGGACGAGCGACCGAAGGACTTCGAATTGGCCACTCATTCCGAAAGAGTCTGGCACGGTCTCGGTACCACCGTCAATCAGAATCTCTGCATCGAGAGTTGGGTCGGGTGGGACAAGCTCGCTGGGGAACGATCCATGTGGTACGACGCTCCGCGTCGTGAGTCACGATGCGGAGCATCGCGCGACATTGGCTCTTGGCCCCAGGCTCCGCTTCGAAGACTTCGCGTCGCGGTGAAACGGGCGGGTGGCCGGTGGAGTCACCCGCTTTGCGAGTCGGACGAGCGGTCCGCTATGATCCCGCCCCGCACGATCCCGGGAGTTGGCTGCCGGGGGGATGTCTCGCTCGAACGCGTACACTTGAAGTCTCATGGCCCGGATCAACGACAACTACCTGAAGCTGGCGGCTGGCTACCTGTTCCCCGAGATTGGTCGCCGCGTGAAGGCGTTCTGCGAGGCGAACCCGACCGCCAAAGTCATCCGCATGGGGATCGGCGATGTCACCGAGCCGCTGCCCGCCGCCTGCATCGCGGCCCTGCACCGGGCCACCGATGAGATGGCGGTCCGCAGTTCCTTTCGCGGCTATGGCCCGGAGCAGGGGTACGACTTCCTGCGCGAGGCGATCTCCAAGCACGATTTCCAGTCGCGCGGCTGCGAGATCTCGGCCAACGAGGTCTTCGTCTCGGACGGCTCGAAGTGCGATGTCGGCAATATTCTCGATGTGTTCGGTGCGGACAACGTGATCGCGGTCCAAGACCCGGTCTACCCGGTCTATGTCGACACCAACGTGATGGTCGGACGCACTGGCGTGGCTGAGGCCAACGGGCGCTATCCGGGGTTGGTGTACTTGCCGTGTACCGCCGACAACGGGTTCACCCCCGCCTTGCCGCCGGGGAAGGTCGACCTGATTTATCTCTGCTCGCCGAACAACCCGACGGGGACCGTGGCCAGCCGTGAGACGCTGACGCAGTGGGTCGAGTACGCCCGCGCCAACGAAGCGATCATCCTGTTCGACGCCGCGTATGAGTCGTACATCACCGACCCGACGATCCCGCACTCGATCTATGAAATCCCCGGTGCCCGCGAGTGTGCCATCGAGTTCCGCAGCTTCAGTAAGACCGCCGGTTTCACCGGGTTGCGGTGTGCCTTCACCGTGGTCCCGCAATCGCTGCTGGGTCGCACTGCCGATGGGGCGTTGAAGGACGTGCATAGCCTGTGGAACCGTCGGCACTGCACGAAGTTCAACGGCGTGTCGTACCCGGTGCAGCGCGCTGCCGAGGCGATCTACTCCACGGAAGGTTCACAGCAGGTGAAGTCGGTCATCGCCTTTTACCTGGAAAACGCCCGGTTGCTCCGCGAGGGAATCCGCAAAGCCGGGGTGCAAGTCTTCGGCGGCGTCAACGCCCCGTACATCTGGCTCAAGACCCCGCGCGGGCTGAAGAGCTGGGAGTTCTTCGACAAGCTGCTGACCGAGGCCCACCTCGTCGGCACCCCCGGCAGCGGCTTCGGGAGTTGCGGCGAGGGGTACTTCCGGCTGAGTGCGTTCAACAGCCGCGAGAACACGATCGAGGCGGTGAGGCGGTTCCAGAAGCTGGCGTAGAACGGAATTTATTCCGTTCTCTTTCTCTTCGCGTCTGAATTTCCCTGTTAGGCCACTTCGCGTACGCCGGGTGCCACTGGCGAGGGCTTTGACTCGCCAGTGTGAGGCGGACACGGTGGTTAATCACAGCCCGTTGATCCACATCGCTCCCAAACACTGGCGGTCCAAAGCGACCGCCAGTGGCACCCGGCGGTGTGGCAATCAAGCGCCGCAATACGTCGAGAGTATCTTGCGTCGCAACTTCGAACTGATTTGCGAGTTCGCTCAAAACGATGCTTTGCACTGTTTAGAGATCGTATAGCCGGGCCACGGTCGGATCTCCATCGATCACATCGCGCCAGGTGTCACTGGCGAGGGCTTTGACTCGTCAGAGTGCGGACTCACGGGTGATGGATCACGGTTCCACGCTACCCAACACTGGCGGTTCACAGCGACCGCCAGTGGATCCCGTCAATCACCCCCCTCATTCAGCGGTGAATCCTCTGCCGACAGTGCCACCCCGCCGCGGTCTTGCGCCAAGCCTCCAGACCCGTCCCCCCGCCACTCACCAAGCCGAACTTGGGAAATAGGCTGAAGTTTGGCTGTCCTAACAAAGCAGGATTCGCAAGAATAGACTGCGTTGATGATGACTTCCCCATGGATGGATCGCAAATCATGAGCGCCAATTCGACAATCGAATGGACCGATGCAACATGGAATCCGGTTCGAGGCTGTACGAAAATCAGTCCCGGATGTGTTCACTGCTATGCTGAGACATTTGCCGAGCGGTTTCGGGGTGTTCCAGGTCATCCCTACGAACAAGGCTTTGACTTGCGGATCGTGCCCGACAAGATCGCTGAGCCACTGAAGTGGCGTGTGCCAAAGATGGTGTTTGTCAATTCGATGAGCGATCTCTTTCATGACGATGTCCCCGACGAGTACATCATGGAGGTCGTTCGAGTCATGACGCTGGCGAATTGGCACACATATCAAGTGCTAACCAAACGAGCCTCACGTCTGCGGTCGCTACTGAACACGTCGCTCCGTTTTGCGGCTTCTCAGTCGCATATTTGGTGGGGTGTAAGCGTCGAGAACCGGAAACATGGCGTTCCAAGAATTGATGAGTTGCGAGCAGCGAATGCGGCGATCAGATTCCTTTCGATAGAGCCTCTCCTCGAAGATATTGGGATCATTGATCTCCATGGAATCCACTGGGTGATCGTTGGTGGCGAGAGCGGTGCTGGAGCAAGACCTATGGATGAGCAATGGGTTCTCTCGCTTCGCGACCAATGTCAACTCGCTGCAGTTCCATTCTTCTTCAAACAATGGGGCGGTGTGAGAAAGAGCGAAGCGGGACGGATGCTAGAAGAACAGACGTACGACGAGTTTCCTCCGCAAGAACCGCGAGTCAACGCATTAACGGACATTCAGCGGAAGCAGTTAATTGAGAGCATCACATCCCAGCAGCTTGCGAGGGGTGTCGCGTGAATACATATATCCACTACGACGGTCGGGAACAGTCGTGGGTCAAACATCAGATCTTACGGAGATACCTTGAGCGATTTGCATATATCATCGGCTCGTACAGAGACTCGATCACGTATGTCGATTGTTTTTCCGGACCTTGGCAGTCGCACTCGGAGGAACATGTCGATACGTCATTTGCGATAGCAATTCACGAGTTGCGTAAGGCACGGGACGGATTGAAAGCCAAATCCCGAGAAGTCGACTTGCGGTGCTGTTTCATCGAAGAAGACAATGCAGCGTTCGAAAAACTACGCGAATTCGCGATGTCGAACGGCGACATTGAAATCAAGACTCATCACGGCAAACTCGAAGACTCAATCGACGAAATCGTCAGTTTCGTAGGACAATCGAAGCGAAAGACTTTTCCATTCGTGTTCGTCGATCCAAAAGGCTGGACCGGGTTCGCTCTCGATGTCATCAAGCCGTTATTGCAGTTGCGTCCCGGCGAAGTGCTGATCAACTTCATGACTGAGCATATCCGTCGTTTCATCGACTGGTCAGACGAATCCAATCAACAGAGTTTCGTGCGGCTGTTCGGAGACGAATCGTTTCGGCAAGAGTTGTCAGGGCTTTCTGGACTGGATCGCGATGAAGCGTGCGTGGAGCAGTACATGAAGACCGTCCAGCAGTCCGGAAGCTTTTCATTTGCGAGTTGTGCGGTCGTACTGAAGTCAGAGACAGATCGCAGCCACTTCCATCTTGTTTATCTCACTAGAGATGCAAAGGGAGTTGAGGTGTTCAAGGAGGCGGAAAAGAAGTCGATGAAAGATATGGAGGCCGTGCGAGCCGAAGCTCAGCAGAAGAGGCGAGTCGGCAAGTCTGGTCAGAAGGAGTTGTTCTCAGCCAGTGAATCCCACGATCCAACGTATTTCGACAACCTTCGCGACCGCTATTGCTCGCGAGCCAGAAAGGATCTTGAGAGTCTGCTGCGCGACAAACGAATGGTTTCATATGACGACGCGTGGGCAATGGCCTTGAGAAAGCCACTGGTTTGGGAAAGTGACCTCAAAGACTGGATTAAGGATTGGAAGCAACAGGGGATGGTCAGCCTGGACGGGCTTGCTACTGGCAAAAGGTCACCGAAATACGGCGGTGGGCAACGCATCGTTTGGAAATAAATTGGAGATGGCGGGGTGGCCCAGATGCTGCGTTGAGCGTCTGGGCCACCCCGTCAACAGGGCTATTTATCACCACTTCAGCGGCTTCTGCCAGCTCGCCTTAAGTTCGGCCAACCCGGCGTCAATCAAGGTGGCTCCGGTCGAGCCGGTGATTTTCAGGTGCTGAGCGGGCGTCACTTGGCCGATGTCGAGGGCCAGCGCTCCGGCAGGGTGGCCCAGACACTGCTTTGAGGGTCTGGGTTGCAGAGCAACACGAGGTGACAGAGGACTGGCTCACCCTGGCGATCCTCTTGTTCCTACGTCACACAGACGCTCCAAGCGGCATCTGGGCCACCCCATCTGGGGCGCACTCTCACCGTTGAAAAGGTGGGCTATTCTCGGGAGTCCCTGGCGGGACTAAGTGTTGGCGAGGCCACTTGAATGATTGTCTGGCATCACCATTTGAGCGGCTTTTGCCAGCTCGCCTTGAGGTCGGCCAAGCCAGCGTCAATCAGCGTCGCTCCGGTCGTGCCGGTGATCTTCAGTTGTGGAGCGGTCGTCACTGATCCGATGTCGAGGGCCAGCGCTCCAGCGGCGTTCAGGTCGGTCAGGACGCGAAGAACGTGCAGGGGTTCGACCTCCAGCACGAACCGGGTCTGGCTCTCCGAGAAGAGGGCGTCGACGGCATCGCGCGACTCGGGGCAGACGCCGTGGATCGAGGCTTCGACGCCCAGCCCACCCGCGAAGGCCATCTCCGCCAGAGCCAGGGCCAGGCCGCCTTCACTTAGGTCGTGGCAACTCCGCACCAGGCCCGCAGCTAGCACGGAGTGGACGGCTGCGAGCGTCTTGGGGGCCTGCACAAAGTCGACGCGGGGGACGGTACCGCCTGCGAGTTCTTGCACGAGGGCGAAGTGGCTGCCGCCGAGTTCGGACTTTGTACGGCCCACGAGGATCAGCCGGTTGCCCGCCTCCTTGAGGTCCATCGTCACGGCGTTCTCGACGTTCTCGATCTGCCCGAGCGCGGAGATCAGCAGCGACGACGGGATCGTAATGACCTGCTTCTTCCCGTTGGCATCGTCGTACTTGAACTCGTTGTTGAGCGAGTCCTTGCCGCTGATGAACGGGGTGCCGTAGGCCAGGGCGGCATCGTGGCAACCGAGGGCGGCCCGCACGAGCGACCCGAGGGTCTCGGGGCGTTCGGTGTTGCCCCAGCAGAAGTTGTCGAGGATCGCGATCTGCGCCGGGTCGGCCCCGACGGCGACGCAGTTTCGCAGCGCCTCATCAATCGCGGAGGCGGCCATCCAATACGGATCGAAGTCGCCGTAGCGGGGGTTCATGCCGTTGGAGATCACGGCCCCGCGCATCGAGCCCAGGTCGGGCCGCACGATGGCGGCGTCGGACGGACCGTCGTGGGCGATGCCGACCAGCGGCTTGACGACGCTGCCCGCTTGGACCTCATGATCGTACTGGCGGATGATCCACTCTTTGGAGCAGACGTTGAGCGAGCCGAGGATCTTCTTCAGCGTGGAGTTGAAGTCGTCGGGACGGGAAGGTTGAGGGTTGCGGGTTGAGGGTTGAGGGACAGACGGGACGGTCACGCAGCGAGCTGTCAGGCGAGTCGACTCGGGCTTGGGCAGGAAGACCGCCTCGCGATTGACTGGCGGGCGGCCATTGTGCAAGAAAGCCATCGCCACATTGCCGACCTGTTGATCGTGATAGAACAGCCTCAGCCGCTTGTCGCTGGTGAACTTGCCGAAGGCGACCGCCTCGACTCCTTCAGAGGCGCACAACCGCTCGAACGCCTCCCAGTTCTCCGGAGGCACCGCCAGCACCATCCGCTCCTGGGCCTCGCTGATCCAGATCTCGGTGTACGACAGTCCGCTGTACTTCAGCGGGCACTTGTCGAGCCACACCTCAGCTCCCGACTCCTCACCCATTTCGCCGACCGCACTGCTGAACCCCCCGGCTCCGCAGTCGGTGATCGAGTGGTACAGCCCGCGATCGCGGGCTTCGAGAATCACGTCGAGGACCATCTTCTCCTGGACCGCGTTCCCGATCTGCACCGCTCCGCCGGAGAGGGTCTCGCTCTCGTGGGTCAATTCGGCTGAGGAGAAGGTCGCCCCATGAATCCCATCGCGCCCGGTGCGGCCCCCGACAGCGACAATCAGGTCACCCGGATGCACATGTTTCTCACTCATCCCGACCGGGAGCAGAGCCACGTTGCCGCAGTAGACCAGCGGATTGCCGATGTACCGGTCGTCGAAGAACACCGCTCCATTGACGGTCGGGATCCCCATGCGGTTGCCATAGTCGCGCACCCCGGCAACGACCCCGCGCATCACCGTGCGCGGGTGCAGCACACCGGGCGGAAGTTCGCTGTCGGGCGTCTGGGGCGGAGCGAAGCAGAACACATCCGTGTTGCAAACCGGCTTGGCCCCCATCCCGGTTCCGATCGGGTCGCGGATCACCCCGCCCAGGCCGGTGTTCGCGCCGCCGTACGGCTCGATCGCCGAGGGATGGTTGTGGGTTTCGACCTTGAAGCAGATGTCGAACGTGTCGTTGAACTTCACGACCCCGGCGTTGTCCTTAAAGACACTCACGCACCAGTCGTTCTCCCCGAACTTGCGTCGGAGGGTCTGCGTGGCCCCGAAGACCGTCTCTTTGAGCATGTTCTCGAACTGCCGCGTCCCGTTCTCGTCGCGATAGGCGATCCGTCCCTTCAGCGTCTTGTGCGAGCAGTGTTCGCTCCACGTCTGGGCCACCGTCTCCAGCTCGATATCGGTCGGGTCTCGGTGCTGCTCCTGAAAGTGTTTTTGGATGGTCTGCATCTCGACGAGGGAGAGATACAACTGGCCGTCCTTACTCAGGCGGGTCAGGGCCGCATCGTCCATCGCCCGCATCGGGATCGTCGTCAGTTGGAACTTGTACTCGGAGCCGACGGCGATCGTGGATAGCGTGAGCGGCCCGTGGATCAGTTGCTCGATGGCATCGTTGGCCAGGACGCGGCGGCTGAGGCGTTGCATGTCGGTCGCGCTGGCATCGGCGTTGATCCAATACTTGCGGCAGGTGGCGACGCGCACGACGGCCAGTCCTTGCGATTGGAGGGCATTAGCCGCCGTCTCGGCGACGTTGTCGGTGACGCCGGGCTTGTAGAGGACATTGAGCAGCTTCAGTCCGCTCGCCTCGGGATGAGTGGCCGAACCGACACCGGCTGGCAAGGCTCGCACGCGGCAGGTCTCGACGACCCCATCCGCCAAGAGCCGCACGACGCGGGAGCGTACGGTCGCCTCATCGAGCGTGCCTTCGACGAGGAACGACCGCGCTGACCGAATCGCCCGGATGCTGGCCGCTCCCTGCGCGCGCGCCTCCGCCAGAACACGTTGCCCCTCACGGTCGACTTCGCCCGCGATCGGATGAATTTCCACTTCCCAGAGCATCGGCTCCGCCCCTGTCCACTTCAACGCCCCAAACTGGTCAGCCGGGGATCATAGTCGGTCAGAGGCCATCGATTCGAGCGAGTCGTCCGGCCACGCCCGGCAACGCAGTTCCTGAAGGTGGGGATGCTGTCAACCATCAGCCATCAGCATTCAGCCACCCTCTGGCCATCCGCCATCCGCCATCCGCCATCTAGCCATCAGCCTCTCCTCTCCCTTGCTGTCTGGCCCTAGCGGCGGTAGTGTGGGGGTTGAGATTCACGAGAGGGGAATGGCTGTGAGGTTCCCGGCAACGTGCCGTGGAGTCCTTGCGAGTCGAACTGGAGAGACCGATGTCGTCATTACGCGCCGAACTTGTCGCCGAGATTCTGTACGGATTGAAGAAAGAGAACCGCTATGCCACGCTCACCGCGATCGCCCGGCGGGCCGGATTCAGCCCCGGTGCCCAGTGCCGCACGATCCTGGCGTGCATGAACACGATTCAGAAGGACTGGCCGCATCTGGAAGCGTGGCGGGCGATCCACGACGACGGCATCACGCCCAAGTCGTCCCCGCAGGCCGAGGCTCTCCAGAAGCAGGGGATCGAACTCCGCGATGACGGCGAGAACTGGACGATCATTCTTGATGAGCGGACGCTGATGGTGTGGGAGACTTCGCTCGATGGGAAGACCATTCCCGTCAAGCCCGCCGCGACGTGAGGGATTGTGGCACGACGCTCCGCGTCGTGAGTGACGACGCAGAGCATCGTCCCCCAATGGCGACTTGCAAAAATCCCCTGCGCTGCCGCCGAATCGCTCTCTACGAAAGAATTCTGACGTGGTAGAATGACGAAGCGTCAGAATGATACGGGGGAGTCACGAGTCACGACCGCTCGTGAATGTGATCGATCCCAGCCCGTGTCAGCGGGGGCTCGTATCAGGGGGAGAAGGGACCATGAGATTCCATCTGTCTTGGGTGTTCTTTGTCTGTGTATGGCCCGCTCTCGGGTTCTCGCAGATCCCACAGTTTGACACCAATAAGTTCATCCCGCAGATGCGGACCGATGTCTTCATCCCGCAGATGACTTCATCGTATGGCAATTACGGCGGCAACAATTATGGCGGCAACTACGGGGGGCAGCACTGCTACGGACCTCAACCGGCTCCGGGGTACGGTTATGGAGGCTACTCGGGTTATGGCGGCTATGGCTCTCCGTTTGGCTACGGCTACGGCTACGGCAATGGTTATTCGGGGGGGTACTCCAGCGTCTCCTATGGAGTGCCTGGATTTAGTGTGGGGTACATGTCACCCCTGTTCGGGAACAACTCGAGTTATGGCTACTCCGGGTTGGGGGCTCCAGTCTACATGGCACCTCCGATCTATGTGAACCCTCCGCAACCCACCCCGCCCGCACTGCCGCAGTGGATGCTCGACGAGGCCAACCTCGATAACAACCACCTCAATAAAATCAAACCGCTCTCGCAGACCCACCGCAGCCTGATCCAGCCCTCCAACCCGGAATCCCTGCTGCGGAGCGTCCGCTTGCAGGATGCCGGAGACCGACTGTTTGCCAATCTGGATTACTCCGCAGCCGAGAAGAGCTATGCCAAAGCGGTCCAGGCGGCCCCTGACCGGCCCGAGCCGTATCTCCGCCTGGCAATGGCCAAGTCGGCGCGGGGCGACTTTCGCGGGGCGGTGTCGTTCCTGAAGCAGATGACCGAAGTCGACGCGACCTATCCGGGCCGGGCCGATTCGCTGGACAAGCTGTTCGGGCTTCAGCGCGGCGTCTCCAAGGTCCAACTCAAGCAGCGAGTGGCCGACTGGACCAAGGTCGATGTTCGCGACTCCGACCGGGTGTTTCTGCTGGGGATCGTGCTGTTCCTGGATGGAGACGACCGGTTCCGGACGTTGCTCGATACCTGCTTGAAGCTGGAGGGAGAGCAGCCTTATCTGCGCGCGTTCCTGGACGCGACTCCGGCCAAGGACACCGCGCGACCGGCCCCGACACCGGATGAGCTAGAGGCATTGTCGAAGCCCACACCTGAGCCTCCGAAGCCGCTGGTCCTGCCCCCCGTGCTGCCAGAACCTCCCGCTCCGTAGGTGGCTTCAGACAGAGAACCCCGATGACCCCCGCCCAGATTGGTATCGTCACGATCTCCGACCGCGCCAGCCGGGGCGAGTACGAGGACCAGGGCGGACCCGCGATCGCCGAATACTTCCGCGAGGTACTCGCCTCGCCGTGGGAGCCGGTCGCGCGGGTCATCCCCGATGATCAGACGCTGATCGAGGAGACGCTCATCGAGCTCTGCGATGAGGCCGGTTGCTGCCTCGTCGTGACGACCGGCGGCACCGGCCCCGCCGTTCGCGATGTGACCCCCGAAGCCACGATCGCGGTGGCTCATAAGCTGCTGCCGGGGTTCGGGGAACTGATGCGAAAGGTCTCCCGCGAAAAAGTCCAGACGGCGATCCTCTCGCGCCAGACAGCTGCGATTCGGGGGCGCTCACTGATCGTGAATCTCCCCGGCCAGCCGAAGGCGATCCGCGAGTGTCTGGACGCGGTGATGCCCGCGATCCCGTACTGTGTGGACCTGATCGAGGGGCCGCGACTCGAGACGCACCCCGAGCGGATCGTGGCGTTTCGCCCGAAGAAGTGAGCGGCGATTATACGTCACACGGACGGAAGTGAGACATTCTGAAGTAGCCACGTTTCGCCAGAACGTGGGCGAATTGGCGTGCCCGCCCGCCCTCTGGCGAGGGGCGGCTACGGCACACTCATGGCCGCGTGCAGTATTAATGTCTCGACCAGATCGCGATGTTGGTCAGCCACATTGAGCAGATCCCAGGCGTCTTCGGGTTTGAGGGTCAGCCACTCGGTCGGATCCGTTTCGTCACAAGACGGGTCGGCGGGGCGGGTGACGAGTTGGGCTTCGGGGGTTCGCAGCAGAGTTTCGCCGGTGGGATGGGAGACTTGCACGAAGGGGCGACCGGGGGCGGCCTTGTTGGCGACGGCGAGGAGATCGAAGGGGCGAGAGTCGCTTTTTGCTCCGCCGGTATTGTCTCCTTTTGCTCCGCCAAAGGGTGTCCTTTCGCGGAGCGAAAGGCGACACTCGCCAAGCAACCATGCCCTCAGCGTCTCCGCGATGTCGGTGGTTTGAACCAGTTCGAGGACCGTGGACCCTCCCGCGTGACCGGCTCCGACCTGTACGATCAGAGGCACTCGCACCAGTTCCGTATGCAACTGCACCGGACGCTGCACCGGCCATTCGCGGGGGAGGTCGTCTCCCAACAACCCGGCGATGATCAGCAGACTATCGGGCGTCGCGTGCCGCTGAAACTCGCGGATCAGTCGGCCCAGCCGTTCGTCGAGCTTCTCGACGCAGGCGGTGTAGAGCGCGAGGCTCAGCCGGTTGACGACGCGATCAGGCTCGGGGGGGCGGCGGCGGCGCGAGAAGTGTCCCTCGGCGACGAGTTCCTCGATCGCCAGTTCGGGCGTCATCTCCGGCGACTCGTCCACGAGGAGTTCCTCCCACGTCGTCCCGAGCAACCGCGCGACCTCCACATCCCAGCCGCTGTGGTCGGGCACCCACGGGTCGGGGACGCCGATCCCCTGCATCCAGGTCAGACCCGGCTGGTCGCTGGCGAGCGTCGACCGGATCGCCTCGACGCCCTCGTGGACCCATACACGGGCGGGCTGGTCGGCGGACTGCTTGACGGTCTGCATCGGAACCCCAGCGGACTCGCACTCGGCCCACAACAGCTTGGCGAATGGGGTGGCCTCCCAGTCCTCGGTCGGTGAGAGATCCTTCCCCGGCACCGCATGACACAGACCGTTGTGAAACACAGCGGCTCTCGATGCGAGTTGGTCCAGCGCGGGGGTGCGGACGCGGTACTGCCCATACGCTCCGAGCAGACTCGCAGCCAGATGGTCGAGCGTGATGAGGATCGCGTGACGAGGCAACGGGGGGCCGGAGGGTTGATGGTTAATGGTTGATCGACGGTGTTGCTGGCGGTAGCCACGTTCGCCAGAACGTGGGTGCCAAGTCTCGGCATTCTCAATCAGAGCAAACTCACTATCGATGTTCGCAGGAGATGTTTGGAACACTAATCTTCGCTGATAAACACTAATCCTGGGTCACGAAGATTTCCGGATCAGTGTCGATTAGTGAAGATTAGTGTTCCTGCCTCCTCCTTGAATATGCTCAACGTATGTCTTCACACATGTTCGTATGCGAGTTCCGGTCGCCCACGTTCTGGCGAACGTGGCTACGGGGCGTTTCCCAGTTCGGATCGCTTGCTGGCGACCAATGCCAGCAGGGCCTTCTGGGGGTCGGCGAACTTCTTGAGGCCCTCGCTCATCAGGGTCTGCTCCATCAGGGCGAAGTCGACCTTGGCGTCGATCTCGGCCAGGACAGCGGCGGGCGGGGACTGATCGACGCGGCGGGTGTAGCTTTGGCCGAGCTTCTCGACGGCGGCGTTGGTGGCGGGCGGGTTGGTCTGGATGTCGGAGCCAGCCAGGGCTGCGACATACTTATCGGCAGGCAGGTTGGGGTCTTTTGTGCCGGTGCTGGCGAAGACGATCTCCTGTTTCCGGGGGAGATTGTGCTGTCCCCACCAAGCATTGTTCTCGGCCCAGATGCGCTGGGCATTGACAATGCCGACGAGACCCTGAGCAGCGGGGGAGAGGTCCGGCACCTTGGCGAGTGTGTACACATCAATGCGGCTGACGAAGATGCTGTAGACCGATTTCAACGAGGTCGGGTCTGGGCGGCGCTGGGCCCCGCGCCACACCGCGTCGCGAGCCGCTCGATACTGCCGGGTCGAGAAGATCAGCGTCACGTTGAGCGTGATTCCGGCTGCGGAGAGATCCTCCAGGCAGGCCAGCCCGGCGGGGGTGGCGGGGACTTTAATCATGCGGTTGGTATGGCCCGTGTTCCAGGCTTGGCCCAGTTCGACGTATTTGGCCGTCCGTTCGGCGGTACTCAGCGGACAGCTGGCGTCTTCGAGGAGCGGATCGAGTTCGAAACTGACGTAGCCATCGTCGCCGTGGGTGCGGGCATGGACATCGGCAAATACAGCTTCGGCTCGCGAGACAAGGCGGTCAGTCATCTTCCAGGCGACCTCGGAGTCGCCGAGCCCCTGACCGATGAGTTCCTGGAGTTCCCCGTCGAAGCGACCGGTTTTGAGGAGGTCGGCGATGATGATGGGGTTCGAGGTGGCCCCGGTGGCTCCCAGGGCGTGGTTCTCTTGAACCAGCACGGGGTCGATGCTGTCGAGCCATAAGCGAGTGCCGCAGGCGACGAGGGATTTCAGACCGGTCATGGGGGGGCCGTTGAGGGTTGAGGGTTGAGGGGAGGAGGGGAGGAGGGGAGGAGGGGAGGAGGAAGCGAGTTCCTCTGACGCTCAACTCTCAACGCTTAGGACATGGTCCAAAACAAGTTCCCGAAATTCACCGCAGAGGGCGCGAGGGTTCGCAGAGGGGAATTCCCGGAGATCTCT
>JAYTFV010000667.1:0-4368 GCA_043734065.1 Planctomycetota bacterium | reverse complement strand
CCGGGCGTTAGGACATGGTCCAAAACAAGTGCCCGAAATTCACCGCAGAGGGCGCGAGGGTTCGCAGAGGGGAATTCCCGGAGATCTCTCGGACCTCTGTGATCCTCCGCGCCCTCTGCGGTGAATCCTCTTCATGACTTTCGGGATGTTGTTTCGGGCCAGTTCGTTAGAACCGATTGAAAAACTTGGGGGATTCGTTGGTCGGGGCATCACAGGCGATCTGGCACTGATTGTTGTCACATTCATCCCGCATATCCTGGAAGTCCGAGCCAAAGGTCACGGCGTGGATCGAGCCCCCATTGTCCCGCTTGTGGAATCCGCTGAAGCTGAAGCTCTGGTTCAATTCGCCGATCGCATCGGCCACATCGTTCAATTCAGACACGACAGCGTGCTGAACTTCGCTGAGTCCGACGATCAGCCCGATCACGAGCATCGTGGCAATGAGGACGAGTTCCGCGCTGATGATGAAGCCAGACTCATCCTGCAAGAGTTGTTGAAACATGGGACATTCCTTCTTTCGAAATCGGGAGACAGAGACCGTGTCGAGAGTGCTTCACTCCACTGACCTGTGAGCGAGCCGACACAGCGGATGGGGGAGCCAGCGGTTCCCCTCGGTTCATATCTATTGCACGGAACGTGCCAGTTGTAGCGGTTCTTATTGTTGCAGCGAATCGCCGGGTCGCTCTGGTTGTCTCGCATGACGTAACTGTAGGACGGTTCCGGTGATGGGAATTGATTCAATCATTACAACCAGACCACGCGGTGGTGCGGCACGGGACAGCTTGGGAAGCCCTGATTCGAGACCGAGACGTTCCAGCAAAACAATCTGTTCAGTTGCCATAACAGCCAGTACCCCGTCAGTGCGCCCTCCCTGTGGCTGGCTGGCGAGGCGACGGGAGGGCGACGCTCCTGCGGAGCCGCGAGCGAGGGTGGACGTGGTCTGGCACCAGCGGCTCGGCAGGAGCCTCGCCCTCCCACTCGGCCTCGCCCTCCCGGTTGGCGTTCGCCACCGACAATGGGGATGCACTCTGGGTGTGAGGGTGTTCCGCCCGGCGAATGTCGCACCGCCGGACTCGGAGAGTCCGGCGACGTTGTTGGCTCTGGCGGTGAGGCACGGAATCAATTCCGTGCTACGGGGTACTCAACTCTTCCAGAAGCGTCTGGAACTTCTCGACCATCTCGGGGCCGTCCAGGTTGGGAGCCAGGGACTGCGTCGACTTGAGGAGTTTCCTCGCCTCCGTTTTTTTCTCAGTGGCGGTCTTCTGATCGTTGGCAGTACGAGCCTCCCCGGCAAGGCACAGGCCGGTGTTGTAGACAATCTCGTAGTAGTCCGGTGGCTTCTTCGCCGCTCGCTGGAAGGCGTTTCGCAGTGTGGCCCAGGCGGTGGTGGCCTCCGGCCACTTGGTGGGGTCGTTTTCGGCCATCCCTTGCAGGATGCGGGCCCGTTCAATTTTGGGATCGAGGGCATTCGGATTGGCTTTGATCAGAGCGTCGACCTGGACCATCGCCTCTTCGAACTGCTTGTCGGCTCGTAACAATCCAATCAGCACCGACTGCACCCGGGTCAGGGCCAAGACTGTCTGCGGAGTCTTGTTCGGGATTTTCTCGCCCGCAGCCAAGGCCCGCTGGTAGGTCTCCTTCGCGAGATCCTTCAGTCCCGCATCGGACGCGAAGTCTCCCAACGCGACCATTTCCGGCAGACTCAACTGTTTCCGGAGGGCCAGCTTGTTCAGGATATCGAGCAGGGCTGCCTTCGAGGCGTCGGCTTTGATGTTCGCGGCGAGGGCGGTGGCCTGATCCGGGGACTCCATTTTGCTGAGTTCCAAGACCCGACCCTGGTCAGCCTTGAAGTCATCCCGCATCAGCCGGGAGACGCTGATCAGAGCCGAATTGACGGGCGAACTGTCATCTCCCTTCGCCATGAGTAACAAGCCGCAGGCCAGAGCCCCCGCCAGATTTTTCTTCACGCTATGGACCCGGACGGCGGACAGGAGTGTTCTCAGTTGCACGTTATCCAGTGCCTCCGGATTCGACGCGAGGATCTTCGTTTCCAGGGGTGTCAGCATCTCCAGAGCCGCATCGATCGCCCCCGCTTCCAGATGCATCTCCGCCAGATTCAATCGGCATTCGGCGGCGACCACTTCGTCCTCAGCAGTGGATGATTTGCTGGCACCGGCCAGGGCCTGCTCAAACAGTTTCTGGGCATGCGGCTGATGAGCCTTCGCAGCCTCATCCAGCTTGTTGGCTTGCCGCGCCATGGCATAGATCAGTCGGTGGGCCTTGGCCGACATGCTCTGCGCCCGGGGAAACCGGTCCGAGGCGGGATTGACCTTTGCGTAGGCAGCGATGGCCCCCTCGGGATCTCGCTTCGCCATCATGAGACTCCCCAACGCAATGCGGGCATCATCGGCCTCCGCCCGATTGGGCCACGTCTCGAGCGTGAATTTGACGATGCTGTTCAATTTCGTCTCCTCAGCCGTACGGTCAGCTGCAGTCGCCGAGGAGCAGAGAAACAACGCGGCATTGACGGCCAGCACCGCCGCCGTCGGCCCCAGCTTGGCCTTGGGATTTGCGCGGGCGAATTCGTCGGCCAGTTTGAACGCACCAGCGACATCTTTGGACAGATACTTGGCCAGCGCCAACTGGAAATGCACGAACTGGACCCGATCCTGGTCCTTCTCCTCCTTCTCCAGCACGATCGCCCGTTCGAGCTGGATGACCGCTTCGCCGGGCCGCCCGTTCTTCATGGCGGAATCGGCGTTCGCGAACGCTTCGTCGAAAGTCTTGGCCTCTTCCAGGTCTTCGCCACCCGCCTTGCCGTACAAGCGGGCCAATGTGATGGCTTCGTTCTGATGGGAACTGGTGATCTTAATAATGTCCTTCAGTAGCTTAGCGGCCTTGGCCATCGTTTTGACCTTGTCCGCCGCAGGCTGCTTCTCCGCTTCGGCGGCATAGGCTTTCGCCAGTTCGACGACGACACCGTAGTAAGCATCGCTCTTGCGGGCGATGTTGTCCTTCAGCCAGTCTTCGATTTCCGCGAAGAACAAATCCGTCCGGCGGTTGAGCTGATTCAACAACTGCACGCGCCGCAGAAAATTCTCTCCGTAGAAACTGAGTACGGCACCGGACATGTCCACACGGGAATCGGGTTCGACCCCTGTCACTTCTTCATAGGCGTCCAGGGCTTTGTCCAGATTCCCGAGTTGTTCGTCGACTCGTCCGGTCCAGTGGTGGGCCAGCAACCCGGGCAGGGCACCCCCGTATCCCAACCAGAGCGAATCGAGGGATTTCTTGGCCTGTTCCAGCAGCGGCTTGATGTCTTTGTGCTTGGGATCGACAAAGGTCTGGGCGATGTAGTAATCGACCATCGCCAAACTGAAACGCGAGTTCAGCCAGGCTTCCTCCGCGTCAAACAACGCCTCCTCTTGGCGTTTCTTCGACATTTTGAGTTTGGGATTGCGGCGAGGTTCGTCTTCGCCCTCCTCCGCAGCCTGGGTGAGGGCCTCAAAGCGGGCCTGGAAGAGTTTGACCGCTTCGGTGAACCGGGGGCGGGCTTCCTCGAAAGCAATCTTCGCATTGGCCAGTATCTTCTCCTTTTCCTTCGGATCTTTCTGGGCATGCGCCTGCTTCAGGAACGAGTTCCCGATCGCCAGCGAGAGGGTGCCATACGTATCGAACGCCGACCCCGCCTCCGCATGAGTCGCGTGCTCTTTGAGAAACTTGTCGAGCTGGGTGCGGGTTTCGTCACGCAGTTGTTTGGCCTCGCCCGTATTCTCCGTGAACCGGGCGGCCACCTGCATGCAGCGGGCCAGTTCCAGATCAAACGTCTCGACCATGCTGGCAGGGATTTTTTTCTCCGCCTCCAACTGCTTGAGGTAATAAGTCCCCAAGTCGCCGAACCCCTGCTTCCGCAGGCCGTTGACGAACTCCTGCTGCAACTCCGCCGCCGCCAGCGGGAGGGTGGAGACCAGCAGCAAGGCTGCACACACAAGCGTCCTGAAACAACGACTCATCGACAGTTCCTCTTCGCCGTAACTTCACTCAGGAGGGGATGTCCCCATTGTTGCCGATTGATCCAAAAAAATGTAGCACGACGAACTGCGTCGTACGACTCACCTCTGAAATGTGCGCACGCTGCGTGACTTTTTGATGGCCTGGATCCCCTCTATACCCCAACGGGGTTGTAGGGGATAGCCCAGGGTCGCGACCGCAGGGAGCGCACCCTGGGTCACACAGCCCTCGTCAGTCCCAACCCCGAAGGGGCAGGGCTTCCCAGGTGTGAAACACAGGGAATTCGCCTGGAGTCCGATGAACGACCCGACACCGCAGCCCTTTTTGTCCCGCCAGGGACAGCCGACAACAGCCCAC
>JAYTFV010000666.1:0-11396 GCA_043734065.1 Planctomycetota bacterium | reverse complement strand
ACGAGGGATCCTCCAGCCCGATCTCCAGCTTGCGAAGCGTCCTCCGCAGAACCTCGCCCAGTTCATCGATCTTGGGCCGCGAAGTGGACTCGAAGTGGCTGAGCTGAGACTTGGGGAGGATGCAGATCTCGAACGGGAAGCGACTGGCGAACGGGCAGAAGACCAGGAATTGCGAGGTCTCAAACACCACGCGCGAGCCGGTGGCGCGCTCCTGCAGAATCATGTCGCTGAAGATCGAGCGACCGCGATACTTGAAGTACGCCTCGGCTCCGTCCAGTTCTTCCTGGATCGTAATAGGGACAATGGGCGTCACGATTAACTGAGAGTGGGCATGAGATTGCGAAGCTCCGGCGCGGGCTCCCTTGTTCTTGAAGATCAGGGCATGGATCAGCCGCGTATCGCGTTTCAGGTCGTTCAGTCGCGACTGATACGCCAGCAACACATCCCGTACCGCCTCCGCGGGCAAGTGGGACAGATTGGCCTCGGCATGCGGGCATTCGATGATGACCTCGTGGGCTCCGACCCCGTGCATCACGTCATACATCCCCTCCCCGCGACTCTCCAAGTCGCCGTCGACCCCGAGGGCCGGATACCGATTCGGGATCACCCGGACCTTCCAACCCGGCTCGTTGGGCTTGGTTCCCGGAGCGCGAATGGCGTGAATCTCCGGCGTCGTGTAGGGCTCGCGACCTTCCAGAAACGGATCGGTCGCCAACGTATTAAGTTCCGGCTCCTCCAGCGCAATGGGGCGATCAGCCCGCTCGGGAGCGATGATCACCCAGCGGCCCACGATCGGGTCTTTTCTCAACTCGGACATCGTGCCTTCCGATTTTCCCATCATGGGGGCTGACTGAGGCGAGGGGCGGCTGCCACCCTCCGTCTGGTTCCGTGGATCGAAGTCCGCAAGTATACGTCGGTTCCGGGGAGACGGGGCAAGACCGACTTCGACTTTTCGTCCAAACGAGGTGTCACACAGGCATTCCCCGCACCAGGGGAGCTGATTCACTGGCGGTTGCCACCGGTGGGCTGGCGTGTGTGGTCCAATTCTGTGGAATTATACCAGTTCCGCAATCGGCTTCCCTTCCGGAAGCACTTGCAGCGGTCGGCGGGCCTGGTCGTAGAACGTGTGTTGATAGTCGACACCCAGCGTGTGGTACATCGTCGACAGCACGCAGCCCGGCGAGTACGGCTTCGAGATCGGGTACTCGGCCTTCGTGTCGGTCTCGCCGATGACCTGCCCCATTTTGAGGCCGCCACCCGCGAACAGGATCGACATCGCACCCGGCCAGTGGTCGCGGCCCGCTCCCCCATTGATCCGCGGCGTGCGTCCGAACTCGCCGAACGTCATTACCAGCACATCATTCGCCAGTCCGCGATCGAACAGATCCTGGACCAGTGCTGTCACGGCACTGTCGTATTTCGGCAGCAGGTTCGTCTTCAACTGATTGAAGTTGTCGCCGTGAGTGTCCCAGCCGCCGCCCGCCTGGATCGTGACATAGGTCACGCCCGATTCGACCAGCCGCCGGGCCAGCAGGCAACTCTGCCCGAGGTCGTTTCGCCCATAGCGGTCCCGGATCGTCGGGTCTTCCTTCGAAATGTCGAACGCCTGCAGCGCCTTCTCATTGACGACCATGTTCAGGCCGTCCTGGTAGAACTTGTCGAGCTGGCCCAAATCGCCCGCCGTGTCGACATCGCGGCGGATGGTGTCGATTTTAGAAAGCAGGCTGCGGCGGTTCTCCAGTCGGGCCAGGTCCATCTTGCCGTTGAGCTTGAGGTTGCGGACCTTGAAGTTGTCGTTGTTGGGGTCATCTTCGGGAGCGAATGGGTTGTACGAGGCCCCCAGATACGCCGCCTTGCCCAGGCCCAGGCTGCGGGGCAGGTTCACGTAGGCGGGCATGCCATCGACGTTGGCCCCCTTGAGGTTCGACACCACCGATCCGCAGGCCGGGAAGATGTTGTTGCTGACCTCGATGGTTGGTTGCCAGCCGGTGAGCATCCACTGCGAACCCATGCCGTGGCCAGCGTTGGTGTGCGTGGCCGAGCGCACAATCGACATCTTGTCCATGATGCGGGCCTGCTTGGGCAGATGCTCGCCGATGTCGATCCCGGAGACATTGGTCGGAATCGGTCGGAACTCGCCGCGATACTCCAGCGGAGCCGCTGGCTTGAGGTCGTACATATCAATATGGCTCGGTCCGCCAGCCAGCCACACCTGAATCACAGCCTTCTTGGGCCGGCTTCCCTCCGCTCCCAGTGCCCGCTGCTGCGCCCAATGGGCCATCGACAGCCCGCCGAACGCCAACGCCCCGACCTGCAAGAATCCCCGCCGGGAAACGCCGTCACACGTCCGAGAACCGGCAAGGTCAAACTGCAACATCGGCGGGTCTCCGAATCATCGGCAGGAACAGTGTGCGCAGGGGGGTTGCGCGGCGGGTGCATTAAGTATAATCGACAAGGGCTGATGCGTTCCAGCGGCATTTCGACGAAAACCCCCGATTTTGGAAACGGAGCGCCGGTCGTACCGGAAGTGAAATGCCGTTCCAAACCGGCCCCCCGTTTTACCGCGACGCGAAGTCTTCGAAGCCGAGCGTGCCCGCGTACCTTCTACCAATCCTCCCCGACCTTGCCCTGCAGGTGAGCGATGATCTGCTTCACCAACTCTGGCAGCCCGGCTCCGGTGGCGGCTGAGATCCGCATCACGGGGTGCCCGAGCGACTCTTCCAGCAGTTCGGCAGCCGCCTCGGAATCCGGTAGTTCGCTCTTCGAGATGCAGATGATCTCCGGACGCTCGACCAGCGCCGGGTCGTAGAGCCGCAGCTCCTCGCGGATGTTGTGGTAGTTGTCGATGGGGTTGGTCTGGTCGTCCGGATCGGGCTCGATCAGATGCACGAAGAGCTTGGTCCGCTGCACGTGCTTGAGGAACTCATGTCCCAGGCCGATCCCCGCGTGGGCCCCTTCGATCAGGCCGGGGATGTCGGCCATCACGAACTGGTGGTCGTAGCCGACACGGACAGCCCCAAGATTCGGGTACTTGGTCGTGAACGGGTACGGGGCGATCTCGGGCGTCGCGCGAGACATGCGGCTGAGGAGGGTCGACTTACCCGCGTTGGGCTTGCCGATGATGCCGACATCGGCGATGAGCTTCAGTTCGAGGAATACCTCGCGCGACTCGCCCGGCTTGCCGTGTTCGAATTCGCGAGGGGTGCGGTTCGTCGAGCTGACATACCGGCGATTTCCGTGCCCGCCGCCGCCTCCCTGGGCAATGACAATCTCTTCGCCGTCAAGGGCCAGATCCTTGATGACATTGCCATGTTCAATGTCTTTGACGAGTGTCCCTGGGGGAACCAGGATGATCACATCCGCTCCCGATTTGCCCGCACAGAGTGAACCGGCTCCGGCCAGACCCGGTTCCGCTCGCCAGAAGCGGTGGCCCGCGATATTGGCCAGACTGCCAAGATTGTAGTCGGCACGAATGATGACGCTGCCGCCGTCGCCACCGTCACCCCCATCGGGGCCTCCACGCGGGACATGCGCCTCGCGGCGGAAGCTGCACGCCCCATTCCCGCCGTCTCCAGCGTGGCAACTGATATGAACACGATCGATGAACATGGAGCCTGGGACACCCTTCACGTAATGGCCGTGAACCCGGAAATTCCGGGGCCCAGGCAACCGCAAGTGGTGCAGTATAGCAGGAGTCAGCAGCCCAGCGTTATTCTCGGGTTCTTCTGCCACGGCAAGTGTGTGCAACAGAAAAGCAGGCAGCCCGTTTCCTCTGCTCCCTCTCCCCGACAATCGGCACTGCTTTCGGAAAGGGGATCCTCCTGCCCACTCTGCGTGATGTTGTTTCTCATGATTTTGTCAATCTCTTTCCGCTGCACCGGAACCACGAGAGGATGCACAAAATCATGGGGGAGGGGGCGTGCCTGGCGGGCCTCATCGTCCTGGCCCGATTGCTGATTCGCCTGCACATGGGCGGTGTGCCACCCCTGCAGAGTGGAGTCCACCGGCGTGCTGTTTCCCAGCGTGCGCTCCCTGCGGTCGCGACTCGGGGCGATGATGGATCACCCTTTCAGGATGCCGGAGGGGCTTGGTGCCTCTGGAAATTTGTGCAGCATGCAAACATTTCGCTCGTAAGTCGTACAGTTGGGAAAACGTCACCAACGGAACACGGGTCGGTGTCACAATATGCGGTTCCTTGATGAGCTGGAGCAGAAGTGACTGCGGACAGCGCCGGAAGCTGCCAGCCAGACTGTGGATGGTCGCGATTCTCCACCATCTGGGAGTTTCTCCGGAATTCCGCGACACTTGGCGGAGTCGAATAGCCAACTCTCTTCAGTTCGTTCGCCTTCCATTGATGAGATCGCTCCCTTGTTGGACGAGCATGACCAGTCGGCTGTGATCTGTGGATTGCGGACCGGCAACCGCGAGTCCTGGGCTGCGCTGTACGACGGGTACAGTGTGGACGTGTGGCGGTACGTCGCGAGATTGGTGGGACCGAACGTGCCGGACGTGGCGGATGTTGTCCAGGAAACGTTTCTGGCAGCGGCCCGGTCAGCTCGGCAATTTGATCCACTACGCGGATCGCTGTGGAGTTGGCTGACGGGGATCGCGCATCACAACGTCTCGCTCTATTGGAAGCAGATCAGCAAAGCAGCGAGGCTGCAGGCGTTGGCCGAGACTCACCGCATAGCGCTGCAACACTGGTTCGATGAGGCGACCTCAGCCGAACTCCCGTTCGAGCAGAGTGAGTTGGCAGAAATGGTTCGCCGCGTGCTGGCCGAACTGCCTCCCGACTATGCAGCGTTGCTGACGGCGAAGTATTTGGAGGAACGGAGCCTCGACGACCTGTCCCGGGAGGGGGGGCAGACCGTCGAGGCTCTCAAGTCCAAACTGGCCCGCGCCCGGCGCGAATTCCGACGGCTGGCGAGCAGAACCTTCGAGGCGGAGACCTGACCACGGACTGGCCTCGCGCTGGCGGAACTGGTCGAATGCACAGACGATTCCTGAGTGGATGGACATGTCCCACGAGTTGAACCACGACGACGATCCCCAGCTGAAGGCGGCGCTCCGCGCCGCTGAGGCTGATGCGTCGTTGCCAGATGCCACATTCTTGGACGCGATTCGACAGCGATCCGCTGAGGCGTTTACCGCCGCAGCCACAGCCACACAATCTCAACCACTTCCGGTTCTGCCGGCGGCGAATTTGAAACGGAGACATCCGATGGTCACTCTCGCAATTCGCGTTCTGTGTCTGGCCACGGTGGCTGCGGCGATGCTGTTCGCTTTGCTGCTGCCGATGAATCCGGGATCGATCTCGAACGCGGCTCCGTTCTCGCAGGCGATCGACAAGCTGCGAGCAGCCGATTCTTTGCACTTGCAGGTGGTGCGAGATGGCCAGACCGCCGAAGTGTGGGTGCGCTCGCCGGGGCTGCTCCGTCGAGAGGAGTCTCCTCAGCGGTACGAGATCGCAGCGGGATCGCGACTGTGGCGGATCGACGAGGCGGCCAACACGGCGACCCAGTCCGACTCGCCATGGTTTCTCTCGCCGGATCGGCAGATCGATCTCCTCTCCCTGCTGGATGTCGGCGTTCACGATGCGACGGCGCTGTTGAACTCGCGACCGCGAGAGCGATCGCAGTTCGACGGTCGCGAGTGCTTTGTCTACAGCGCCCCGGTGGAGGCGGACTCGGTTCATATCGAACTGGAGGGCTTCGTCGATGTACAAAGTCAACAGCTCGTGGGGATTCGGGCCAAGCGAGGAGCGAATGTGGTGCTGGCTGAAATGCGTCTGATCGCCATGAACGAAGAGGTTGCCGACGACAAGTTTGTTGTCGCGAAGTCGCTGACGGAAGATGGCCGCATTGGCAAGGTGAGCGATGCGCAGGGGATCACCGCCGTGAGGCCGATGCTCGCCAAACGCTGGACCCCGCTGGGACCGGGGCTGATGCTCAAGCCGGGCGACTGGTTGCGGACCGAATTGCGCGGGGCCAATGCCTTGAAGGTGACGCTGTCATCGGAGATCGAGTTGACGCTGGGTCCAGGTTCACTCGTGGAGTGCATTTCGCCGTACGAGGCGCGGCTGCACAGCGGCGAAGTGCAGGTGATGTTCCCGCACCGAAACGTGGTGGAGGAGAGCGTGGCTTTCATTCTGCTGGCTCCACGTGACGGCAAGCGGCTCTTTAAGCACGGCGAAAAGATGCTGGTTAGAGTCGATCGGGATGAGAAGCTCGTGGATGTGCCGCAGGTGCCGGTCTGGTTGGCCGGGTTTGAAGGGACCTCGACCAACGAGTCGCTCGGGTCGCTGATCGTGAAGCTGCCCGATGGGCGCAACGAGCCGCTGACGGTCGGCTACCACAAGGTCTCGGTCGAGATTCGCGATCAGATTGCCCGCACGACCATCGAAGAATCGTTCGTCAACCACACTGCGGGGCGGTTGGAGGGGACGTTCCATTTCCCCTTGCCGCAGGATGCTTCGATCAGCGGATTCGGGATGTGGATCGGTAACGATCTGATTGAGGCGGACATCGTTGAGAAGCAGCGGGCCCGCGAAATCTACGAGACGATCCTGCGCGAGAAACGCGATCCAGGGTTGCTCGAATGGACAGCGGGCAACCTGTTCAAGGCCCGGGTGTTTCCGATCGAGGCGTTCTCCGAGAAGCGCGTGAAGATCGTTTATACGCAGGTGCTTCCGCTGCGGGCGAACCGTTACCGCTACAGCTACGGCCTTCGCAGCGATCTGCTCCGCACGAAGCCACTGCGCGAGTTGTCGCTGCAGGTGACCGTCAACTCGGCACTGCCGCTCAAGGCAGTGACTTGTCCGACGCATGCCGTGCGGGCTCAACAGACGCCCCATTCGGCACAGGTCGAGTTCACAGCTCAGGAGTACTCACCCAACCGCGACTTTGAAGTGGTCTGTGAGATCGAGACGAAACAATCCGATGTGGTAGTCATTCCTCACCGGCGTGGCGACGATGGCTATCTGCTGATTCAACTGACACCGCCCGCGCCGGATGGAAACTGGCAACGTGAGCTGCTTCCGGATGGCAAACCGGTGAATGTCGTGTTGTTGTGCGATACCTCGGCCTCGATGGATTCGGAGAAGCGGCAGCAGCAGGCGGAGTTTGTGGCGACGGTCCTGTCTTCACTGGGAGCGGACGATCGGTTCTTGCTCGGGGCGTATGACGTGGGGGTCGATTGGGCTTCCGCCGAGCCAGTGGCTCCTTCGGCCGAGAGCGTGGCGAAGGCGGAGGACTTCCTCGCTCAGCGGGCATCGCTCGGCTGGACGAACCTCGACCGCGCGTTCACCGAAGTGATCAAGCGGGCTCCAGCCGATGCACAGGTGATCTACATCGGCGATGGAGTGGTGTCAGCGGGTGACACTGATCCGGCACGGTTCGTGAAGCGGCTGGGATTGCTTGTCGGCGAGAAGGCGACTCGGTCATTCCACGCCGTGACCGTTGGGAATATCAGCGAGTCGGTTGTGCTCAAAGGCATCGCAGCTGTCGGGGGAGGCTCGGTACGCAGCATCGGAGGCGAGCAGACGGCGCTCGTCGTGGCCAAGGAGTTGCTCAACGAGATCGCGCAGCCGGGGCTGCGCGATGTGAATGTTGAGTTTCGCGGATTGAAGGTCGCCGCGGTCTACCCCGAGCGATTGCCGAACGTCGCGGCGGGGACACAGCAGATTCTGGTGGCACGTTACCTGCCCGAAGGCAAGGACCAGTCGGGCGAGGTCATCGTCACCGGAAAACGCGGCAGCGAGGCGGTTCGCTATGCCGCGAAGATTGATTTCAAAGAGGCGGAAGCGGGGAACTCGTTCATCCCGCGATTATGGGCGCGGGGGCATCTCGACCATCTGCTCGCTCAGGGGCAGGCCGCAGCTGTGACGGACGAGATCATCGGTCTGTCGGAGCAGTTCCACATCATCACGCCGTACACCTCGCTGCTGGTGCTGGAGACTGATGCCGACCGAGATCGGTTCGGCGTGAAGCGTCGCTATGAGATGCGCGATGGAGAGCGGTTCTTTGCCGAGGGACGGAACAACGCCAACTTCGAACTCGTGCAGCAGCAGATGAAACGCGCGGGCGATTGGCGATTGGGCATCCGCCGCCAGGTGCTGCGGAGCCTTTCGGGCTTGGGTCGCGATCCACAGGCGTTCCAGCAGCAGGTTCAGCAGTTCGATGAAATGAGGCGACAGAGTGGACGTTCCACTGACTTTTTCAGGGACTGCGACGCCCCGATGTCGGGCTCCGGCAGCTGGGGAGTCGACGAGGGCTTTATGGGTCGCATGGAAAGATTTGGCGGCGGTGGTGGTCGCTGGCCAGAACCCGACGGGCCAATGCCCGGACTTCCATCGCCTGGAGGATACGAGAATGACTTTCTAGAAAAGACACTCAGCAAAAGCAGCGGTGCCATCGATTCGTTTCTAGGAGGTGGAGACGGACTGAGTCTGGGGTTCGGCAAGCGCGATGCGGAATCTGATGTCAAGTTCAAGGCGGGGGAGTTTGATTTCCCCAAGGATTCGATCGAGTCTCTGAATGCACTCGGTGATTTCGAACGACAGTCCTCTTTGCAGTTGAACGGTGAGACCGCGTTCCAGGAAATGTATTTCGATGGAACGCTGCCCGCGGGGGATCCCGCTAGCGTCTTCGATGGTCGACTCCCTTTCGGAGGCGGAGCATTTGGACGCGGAGCCGGTCGAAACAAAGGAGCATCTTTCCGATCGATGACAGATGGTTTCGAAATGAATACCCCCATGGCAGGTAAGCCAATGTGGGGTCGGTCCTACCGCAATGACCAGCCCGACACGTCGAGCTGGCTGAACAACCTCTTCCCCACGCTACCGCTGCGCCCGGGCCAGACCCCAGCGGCACTCCCCGATCCGGAAGGGTGGACTCCCGAGGCTCTCGCTCTGTCGCGCAGCTTGCTGCGAGTGGACGCTCTCTCGAAGATGCCAGGTGGGCTCGAATTGAAACGGACGGTCGATGGGTTCGATCCGCGCTGGAAGCGGCAGTCGTCTCACGACACGGATCTGGTGCTCTATTCACCGACGGGATGGCTGACCCGAACGCTCGATCGCGATGAGCAGACGATCGTCAATTACGCGACGGAGAAGGAGCGGGGCGTCTTCTCCTTGGCGTTGTTGCTGGGACGAATTCGCTCGTCGGTGCCAGCTGAGCTGACGCCGAATGTACTGGGCTTAAACGATTCGTCACTGGCCGCTTTGCGCGAGTCGTACTGGTTCCATGTGGCGAAGGTCGAGCCCGTTGGAGAGAACCGCGTCACGCTGAAGTTGTCGCAAAAGAACTCGACCTCTGAGGTGCATCTTCTGATCGACACCGTTCGGCATGTCGTCGTGAAGTCCGAAACGCTCATCGATGGGAAGGTCACCTCGACGACGACGCTCGATGATTTCGTCGAGGTTGCCGGGACGTGGGTGGCTCGCAAGGTGATCTTCACCGACGACAAGGGGCTGAAGACCGCCGAAACGACGCTCGACGTGAAGGTTCTCACCGCCGAAGAATACGCCGCGCGGACGGCGACCGAACTGACGGCCAAGCCGACAGTGCAGTTCCTGCGGTTGCCGTACGCGAAGTTGTCGGTCGCCCGTCAGAAAGTGGCCGATGGAGCGGCGAGCTTCGACGACCGGATCACGATGATCCTGCACTTTGCCTCGCTCCAGCAGTGGGAGGAGTTGCTCAAGCAGGTCGACGCGGCGGAGGCACTCGCCATGAACAAGCCGGGCGTCCGTTGGATTCGCACAGCGGCACTCATCGCGATGCGGCGGAACGAAGAGGCGCGGCAACGGCTCCTGACCGAAGCCAAGCAGCTAGCAGCCGGCCCGACGCCAGATGAGGTCTACCTGGCCGACTTCATTTACGGGCAGGCCGCTCAGGTGGGGACCGGGTCGGAGACGTTCGACCTCGTGAAACTCATCAAGCCGGTCTTCGAGCGTCAGGCGGCGGAACTAAATGTCATGGTCCACTGGCAAGAGAAAATGCTGGGGAGTCTCGACACTCTCGGACGTTCGGAAGAGGCCCTGGCCCTGCGACAGTCGATGACCGAGAAGTCTCCGTGGCATGTCCACTGGCAGCAGGATGTCGCACTGCGCATGCAGCGGGCCGGACGTTATGGCGACGCCGAGAAGTGGCTCATGAGTGAAATCGGCCGCGACATCGAGCGACCCGACTATGACGAGGAGACGCTGCGAGGCACGCTGACGGACCTCTTCCGCACACGCGGTCAATGGGATCGATTGCTGGCGTTCACGACCGAGTGGATCGCCAAGAATCCCGAATCGACCTCGTGGAACTCGGCGTATGCCCAGCATCTTTCGGCACTCATCTACAACGACAAGATGGACGTGGCCAATGCCCTCGTTGAGCAATGGCTTCAGGAAGCCTGCGTCGAAGGCAAGCTCCCGGCTGCAACACGGGCCAGGCTTGAGGCGGCGATCAATTTCGCCCAGGGCAATGCGTATAATCTTTCATTCCAGCGACCCGACGAGCGCTGGTACCCGATCCTGGCGAAGACGGTCCGCTTCTTCGTGCGGCACCACCATCACAGCGACCTGGCCGCGCGCCTCTTCAATCACAGCTACTTCCCAGTGAGTGACGAAGCCGATCGATTGCGCGGCGAGTTTCTACATCAGCTGCGCACTGAACTGGCTCCGCTCACCCCGGCCCAGCTCAGCTTTCTCGTGAATGGCGCACTCGGCGGAAGGCTCGAACTAGTCGAGCCGATCAACGACCGCCAACAGCTCCAAGCCCACGAGGTGCCGCTCGACATCTGGAAGAAGATCGCCGCCGAGGTCCGGGCGCGATGGGGCCAGACTCAAGATGTTCAAGACCGCGACTCGCTCGGGACATCGCTCCAAACCATCTATGCCAGTCGCTTCTACGACACCGAGGTACTCCCGTTCCTGCGTGAGCGAATCGCGACGGCACCAGCGGAGTTGAAGCCGGGTTATCTTGATCTGCTCTTCAATGATCTCCTGGCTCGTCCGTGGACCGACGAACTGGAGCAGGAAGCGTTCCAGGTGCTGCGACAGCTCTCACGTCCGAACGACCCCGAGGCCCACCTTTCGGTGCAGTTGCCTGCGCTGTATCGACTGGTTGATGCCATGTTGGCCAATCGCGAGGCGGCGAATGAGAAGCAGCTGCATGATGCGGGCAACGTCAACAAGCTGACCCGCATGGAACTCTCTAAGAAACGGAATGAGTCGAGAAAGGCAAGTCGTCTCGCCTTCGCCGCACGACTGACCGCCGAAGCCGAGAAGGACGAAGCGGCGCAAGGGCCGCTCGCTAGGTGGTTGCGGATGGAGCAGCTGTGGCTCGATGTGCAGCTCGACCAGAATCTCGACAAAGTCGAAGAGCGGTGCTGGGCCATCCTGGGCGAGG
>JAYTFV010000665.1:0-5173 GCA_043734065.1 Planctomycetota bacterium | reverse complement strand
TGGAAGCCTATCCCACGTCAAGCAGACACAACCATGAGCGACATCGCCCCTCCCCGATTCCCCGATCGCGATGCCTTGGCGGAGTTTCTCGAAGCCGAGCGCCCGCAGCTGCTGGCCTACATCGAGCAGCACCTCGGCCCGGTCCTGCGGAAGCAGACCCGTCCCGACGACATCTATCAAGAGGTCTGCGTCTTCGCGTTGGACGGGCCGGAGCAGTTCGAAGTCCCCGGTCGCGACCCGTTCAAACATCTGTGCCACCTCTCAGAACAGCAGATCCTGGACGCGCACCGCCGGTTCGTCGCCGCCCACAAGCGGAAAGTGGTCCGCGAGCGATCCAGCGATCCGCCTTCGTAGCCTCGTTCGCCAAGAACGAGGGAAGCAGGGAGGTGAGGTTCGTGCCATGTTTTCACGACACGCGAACCCATGGAGGATTTGAGTACGCATCCACGGAGCCTCTCATTCGGGACGGGATCCTCCGTTCGCCCGCGTTCTTGGCGAACGCAGCTACAGCGGTACTCCCTTCGCGGTCCTTTGTCCCGGCCCGAGAACTTCGGTACAGTGCCCATGTCTCCGGTCACGCGCTGCGCGTGGTCCCGGTGTTCGGTGTCGAGTTCCATGCGAATCGCGTTCTCCGCTGAAGGTGCAGCCATGAAGGTCAACAACTATCCCAAGCTTCACAATGCCGCCTGGCCCGGCGTCGTCGGCAAAGGCTCGCCCGGTGCGGAGCCGTTTATCGACCTCGATACGATGCTCGACCACACGGCCAAGGCCAGCGTCAATGGCGTCAAGTTCGATGGCTTTGACCTGTTCTTGTTTGACCCGCATATTTCGATTGATGCCGACGAAGACGACCTCAAGAAGCTGGCCGACAAGGCCGCCAGCCGTAACCTGACCATTGGGTCGGTCGTGGCTCCCGTGTGGGGACCGACCGGCGGGGGAGCAGCTCTCGATGAGGGCGAAGGCCGCAAGAATTTTCTGACCCAGGTCGAGAAGGGTTGCCAGATCGCGATGACTCTCCGCGAGATGGGGATTCGCCCGTACGGCATCGTCCGCATCGACACCGCCTGCGGGCCCTCGGATTGGCTCAAAGACCCGATTGGGAACCAGCGGAAGATCGCCGAGACGCTGTGGATGGCCTGCGACATCGCCGAAGACTTCGGCGAGAAGCTGGCTGCGGAAGGGGAGATTTGCTGGGGCGGGATGCAGTCGTGGATCACGATGGTCGACCTGCTGGAGCGAGTCGACCGCCCCGAGACGCTCGGCTTCCAGGCCGACATGGCGCACACGCTGTTGTACCTCTTGGGGTACAACGCTCCCGAACATCGGCTGCTGCCGGAGGGGTTCGACTGGAAGGACACAGCCGCTTTCGACGAAGCCTACATGAAGCTGACCGATACGCTGCGGCCCTGGACGATCGACTTCCATGTGGCCCAGAATGACGGCACGGTCCACGGTTCGGGGAGCCATGACAAGACCGGTCGCCACTGCCAGGCCAAAGACCCGAACGGCAAGCTCGACATCGTCAAGCGGGCGGGCTACTGGCTCCGCGAAGGGAACGACGGCACGCCGCACATGCGCTACCGGCACATCTGCTGGGACGGCTGCATGTTCCCGAACACGGTGATGAACGATCCGAAGACGTGGAACGACATTCTGTCGACGATGATCGACGTGCGGAACGCCCACGGCTGGCATGAGTAGTCCGAGTCACGAGTCAAAGCCCAGGGGTGGCCACCCCTGGGCTTGTTCTGAGAATCCTCTTCGCCCCGAAGGGGCAGCCACAAATCAGCCTGGGGCACAGCGTAGCGCCGCCCCAGGTCGAGGCGTGGTGAAGATGGTCTCAGCCCTGAATGGGCGAAACAGGTCTGCAAGCGATTGTTTCGCCCTTTCAGGGCTGCGAACACCGCGACAACCGTCGCCCCAGGGCGGCGCTGCACGGCTGACGCCGTTTCGCTCTGCCCTGGGCTGATGTGTGGCTGCCCCTTCGGGGCGTCGGATGACATCGTTCCAATCGGAAAGGTCTATCATGCTCGGACGATTCCTGTTCCTGTTGTTTGTTCTGTTGTGGACCACGCTCGCACACGCGGCCAGCGTGGCGGGGGTGGTGGCCTCGGTCGATGCTGGCACGGGCGCGATCACCATCGACGCCGCCTCCAAGAAGGGGCAGGAGTTCACTGCGGACGAGAAGACGAGCATCACGCTGGATGGCAAGAAGGCGGCGCTGGCTGACCTCGCCGAAGGTCAGCGTGTCACCGTCACCACCACCACAGCGGGCAAGGCGACGAAGATCGTGGCCAAGTCGGTCGCGGGGGCGAAGCCTCAAACTGGTGGATCGAAGCCAGCGGGCACTTCGGCGAACACCGGCTGGCACCAGTACGGCGGGCCGCATCGGGACAACGTGTCGCCGGAGACGGGGCTGCTGAAGGCGTGGCCCTCGGGCGGACCGGAGTTGAAGTGGACGGTGTCCGGGATGGGTGAGGGATACTCTTCGGTCGCGTTGTCGGGAGACAAACTGCTGACGATGGGGAATCGCGGGGCCGAGGAGACGACGATCTGCCTCAATGCCGAAACGGGTCAAGAGCTGTGGGCCACTCCGACGGGGACAGCCTATCGCGAAGGGCAGGGCAACGGTCCGCGGGCGACGCCGACGATCGATGGGGACCGGGTGTATGTGCTGGGAGCCAATGGGGACTTGGCGTGCCTGGAGCTGGCGTCTGGGAAAAAGGTATGGGGCGGGAACATCCTCGAGGAGTTCGGGGCCAAAAACATTCAGTGGGGGATCAGCGAGTCGGTGCTGATCGACGGCCCGAATCTCGTGTGTACTCCGGGCGGCAAGGGGGCGGCGATGGTGTCACTCGACAAGACGAACGGCAAGCTGAAGTGGAAGGCCAGCGTCCCCGGCGACCCGCAGGCGGGGTACTCGTCGATCCTCCCCATCGAGTTCGGCGGGACGCGGATGTATGTCAACTTCGTGCATACCGGAGTCATCGCCGTGGATGCCCTGTCCGGCAAATTCTTGTGGGGGAATGCCTCCCCGGCCAATAAGACGGCCAACTGCTCCTCGCCGGTGTTTGAAGGGGATTCCGTGTTCGCAGCTTCGGGCTACGGCACTGGCGGCACGTTGATCAAGATGTCGGGATCGAAAGGGAAGATCAAGACGGAAGAGGTCTACAGCACCAAGGACATGCAGAACCATCACGGCGGGATGGTCGTCGTGGATGGCTCTCTGTATGGAGTCGATGATGCGGTGCTGAAGTGCCTCGAACTCAAGACCGGCAACGTGAAGTGGCAGGACCGTTCGGTCGGCAAGGGGTCGCTCGTGTATGCCGACGGGATGCTGATCGTGCGGAGCGAGAACGGCCCGGTGGCGCTCGTGAAGGCCACGCCGACCGGCTATGAAGAGTCGGGCCGGTTCGAGCCCTCCCGCAGCGACAAGCACTCGTGGCCGCACCCGGTCGTGGCCCACGGGTGTCTGTTCCTGCGGGATATGGATCAGTTGATGTGCTACAAGGTGAAGTAGCAGTCAGCGATCAGCCCTCGGCAGTCAGCCAGATCAGAGACCGAACCAGCAAGCTAGTCGCATGGACCTGAACGACCTGTGCATTACGCTGGTGCTGGTGAATTGTCTGTGGCTGCTGACGCTGCGTCCGGGGTGGGCGTGGTCGATCAAGGCCCTGGCCATGCTGGCTCTGCTCGGCGGAACTTGGTGGTGGAATCCCGCACAGGCCGGGTGGATCGCCCTCGGCCCCTTCCTCGTGCTGATGGCCCTGCCGCTCTGGCTCCAGCAGGCCACCCATCGAGCGCTGTACCAGCGCCGATTTCGTGCGGTCTGGGTGATGACGAGCATCCTGGCGATCCTGCACCCCGACGCGCGCGTGAAGCAGATGCGACGGATGAGTCGAGTGCTGCCTCTGTTCTTTCGGGGCCAGATCTCGGAGGGGCTGGCTCGCGCCCAACAGTCCGGGATCGAAGACATGTGGCTGCGAAATCTGGCAGCTGTCCTGAACGCTCAGATGAGTGGTCAGTGGGAGACATTTGACGCCGCATTCCCGGGCCACGGGTGGGCTGATCCCAACATCCTGGTCGGAAAGCTTCAGGCCGCCGCCGAACGCGGGGACGGGACCGCCTTCGTGCAAATCTGCGAAGTGATCGCCCAGTCCGACTTCACTGCCGAACGCAGCGCGGTGTTGTACCTGCGGGCGTTTGCGATCCTGGGTGAGGTCGACACAGTCTGGAAAATCCTGCTGGGTCACAGCTCACTCATCGCGAGGGAAACTCGCGAGTTCTGGTTGGCCGTGGCGGAGCGAGTCTCCGGGCAGAACCGGAGTGCCGAAGATCGATGGCAGCGATTACGGGTGAGTGCCAGCGAAACGCTCCGACCGATGGTCGAACGCTGGTGGTTGCAGCCATCGGTGGCGCAAATCCCGCTCGAAGCCCGTTCGAGGGCCAGCGCGGCGTTGAAAGAGACGCGAACGGTCATCGATCATGACCATTGCTATGCGGTCCTGACGACCCACTCGCGGCGCTGGCCGATCATGACGTACGCCCTCGGTCTGGCACTGCTCGCGGTGTTCCTCGTGGAGATTCCCGGCGGCAGCGAGGATGTCGGGAACCTCGTTCGGCTCGGTGCTTTGCGGGTTCCGCTGACCGGGGAACCGGGTGAGTGGGAGCGGATGCTGACCTGCGGTTTCCTGCATGTTGGGCCGATTCACTTGGGGATCAACCTGCTGGGGCTGTGGTTTCTGGGAGTGCGAGTCGAGCGGACGTGGGGGGCGTTGGCCATGCTGCTCCAGTTTCTGATCTGCCTGCTGGTTTCCAGCAGCCTGCTGCCGTGGTTGACGTTCCTGAATCTGGGTGAGCCAGCTGTGTTCGCGGGTGCCAGTGGCGGGATCATGGGGTTGCTCGGCGGGTTGTGGGGCCATCTTGCGGTGGGACGATTCCGGAGGGGAACCCCGCTCGTGCGGCACCAGTTCTGGGCGGTCTGCGTCTTCATCCTGATGCAGAGTCTGTGCGACTTACTGACACCGGAAGTGAGCATGACGGCGCACTTGGTTGGTCTGGGCACCGGGGCGATGCTGGGGGTGCTGATGGGGTTGTGGAGTGCTCGCCTGGGAGGGCGAGGCTCCTGCCGTGAACATGATTCGGGCGCAGGGGCGGCCTGAATGTCGGCGAT
>JAYTFV010000664.1:0-5614 GCA_043734065.1 Planctomycetota bacterium | reverse complement strand
GCCATCGCTCACTCCGCCGATTCTGTAGTTCATAAAAGTATTCTCTCACGCCTTCGACTCAGTACAAGCCGAAAGGCAGCTTGATAACTACATTGTGTCATCGGCTTGAGCCATGCTGCATGCTGGCTTGGAATCCAGGCTGCAGGATCGGGTGGTTGGGGATGTAGCTGAGGAATCTTTTGCTCTCGCCATCGACAGCGGCCCTGAGTGCGATTCTTGATGCTGTTCAGGCTGGTCGAGCGCAGGCTACAGGAGTTGGCTTGCTGCGGGTGGCTCACAGACAGCACAGATACCAGATCCCGATCGTAGCTGGGTGAACGTCGACTGAGTGAGGAGCGTGAGGGCTGCCGGGATACCAGCAGGAGGTGCCTGAGGTTGGATCAAAAAGGGGAGCATCAGCGACTCTATCCTGTGGCGCAGTTTGATATGCAGATAGATGATCCTGACGTCATCTGATTGGTAATAAACGAGGAGGGCGGTGGGGCAGAACAGGAGCGGAGGTTTCTGTAGCGCTGGAAGGCAGAGCAGTCGATCAGGCAGCGGAGACGGAAGGTGTCGGAGAGCGGAGAGCGACCAGGACCGGCAGACCTCGGGTGTAGAGCTGGCAGGAGAGGAGGTTGGTGCGCGAGTCCGGGATCGGCGAGCTGAGCAGGAGAGACTCCAGGAAGGTGGGGGCCGGTCGCTGATGTGGGAGATGGGGGAGGTGCGGAGTTGATCTGCAGCTAGGTCGCGTTTGACCAGTAGATGGGGACGGCGAGACAGATGCAGGATGTGGATGTTGATGTCGATAGGAGGTGTATAGACGAGGGGCGGCTGGGGGGTGAAAACATCATGCAGCCTGACTGTCCGGCGAGAAGGCATTCTGCGGTGGTGAATCGACGTCATGCAGTCTGCTCTGTAGGTCTGCTGTTGAGCTGGCGTTGTTCTCGACATTCATCAGCTTGGACGACATGGAGCCAGCCAGACTGGGGTTCGCGGTCCCGTAGATACCGGAATGGCGGATATGACCACACGGCGATTTGTAGTTTGAAGATCGTGAAGTCGTAACTGAGTGTCAGACAAGAGACGTTGGGCTGGCAGGGATCCTGTAGAACCCGTATCTGTGGTTGTGATGCGCCTTGGTACTCGAAATCGCCCAGAATCGCCTCAGCATCGTTCAGGGGAAAAGAGTCGCCCAAAGAACGCCGATGCAGTGGCGGTACCGTGGCGAGCGGGCGCGGGGCATGGGCGTAACAGTGCGACTGGAGCGACACATGGGGGCCAAGCGGGAGCGGGTGACGGCGTGAGAGCGATGAGTCGGTAGCTGTCGCACGGTCGCTGGTGTGCGCGTCCTTGGCGGTGGCGTGGGCGGCAGGACTGGTTTGCGAGGAGTCTGCTTTGAGGGATAAACCGGTGAGTGTGTGGCGGGGCGATTGTCGGCAGAGCGGTGCGAGGCTCTGCGTGGGCTGGGGCGCTCTTGACCACGACTGCCTGTCCAACGCTCGCTTGGCTGTCTGCGACGCGTCTTGGGGCGCGCTGGAGGCCATGGAGAGGCACGGCAACGACGGTGGCGGGGCGGGAGCTGCCAGAAGTCATCGCGCTCGGAATCCTCGACCGATCGAAGTTCCAGCCATGCCCCCCTCGTGCATGTCTGGATTGATCGTGCGGCGTGGTGGTGGCGGCAGTTCTGCTCTCGGATGAGCTGGTGACTGGTGAAGGCGCGCCAACTCCATCACCGACATGCAGGACGTGGAAAGGCCATAAAAAGCCAATGAAAGCTAATGAAGCTGAGGGTCTGGAAATAATACAAACAATCATGAGGAGATAGAAATCGATCTTCTATATTTCTGAACCATTAGCTTTATTAGCTTTTGTGGCTTTTTCAGGGGTTTTCCAGCAACCCGACCATGCAGGTGTTTTTGGGAGTCACCGACGGCACACCGGGTCCGGGTTTTGACCGGTCTACGGCACCGATGGCACGCCCGCGTCCACCGCCAGAGTGAAGGTGTAGCGCTTCAACGTCTGCGGGTTGCCGACCTCGGTCCAAGTTCGCTCTTCAGACCGGACAATCCGATACTGCTCGCAGACGATCTCCGTCTGGTCGCCAAAGACCTTGTTGAAGATCTTGCCCAGCACCTTGCGCGCGTCCTCAGCTTTCATCCCTTCCTTCTGCATGCCGGGGATCTCGACGTCGTTTTCTACACACACGTCGGCCAGGTCGGAGGCACTGATCGGCCGCCCAAGCCGGTTCTCCTGCTCCAACCGGGTCGCCAACGCCCGCACGAAAGTCAGCTGCGGACTCGCCACCCTGATCTTGGCCTCGCCGTGACCGTCCATCAACGGGGCCGCGCCGAAGAGGTTCTGCACAATCCAGTCGAGCGACTGACACCACTCCTTGAAGTCATGGCGCAGTTCACCGGTACGCGGCTTGCCCCGCCGGAACCACTCCTGCACCACGGCCGTCACGGCACCGTAGAGCAGCGGTTGGTGTTTGAAGGTGAACCGGAGCAGGTCATCGCCCGCGTTATCGAGCAGATAGCTGCGGCTGGCCTGCTTGCGAATGCGGACGATCGAGGCCCGGTTCGTCAGGTCCTTGGTCGCCTCGAATCCGTTGGAGGTGATCAGGATGATGAAGTTGCCGGGGTCGACCGTGACGTTGCCCTGATATGGCACCCGCGCGGTAAACTCGCCCGAGGAGGTCAGGAACGACTCCAGCATCTGGCTGTCGAGCCGGCCGCGCAGGTTGTCGAACTGAATGAACACCCGGCCTCGGATCAGGTGCTCGGAAAACGTCTCCTCAAGTGACCCCACGCCCCCGGCCTTCTTGGTCACGACCGCCAGTTCGTGGTTGTAGAGCGCGGCCAGCACCTTCTGCCGATACGTCTTGCCCGCCTGGCTGTCGTTGGCTTCCGCGACCTCGACCGGCACCGGACCTTTGAGAATCCCGCCCAGCTTCAACGCGGGCGTGAGCAACGAGGCCAGGGCCCGCGAGTAATCGGAGGGCGTGACAAAATTGAAATCCTGCAGGAGGCTTTTCAGAAACTCTACCGCCTCGGGCAACGTCACCGGTTCCGGGTTTGCCGTTGCCGCGACGTAGAATCCAGTGCCGGGGTCGTAACCCGACCCGACCAACTGCACCGCGCCGTCCCGCTCGACGAGGATGGGGCACTGGAGGATGCCTTTGAGTCGCGGCAACAACTCCCGGCATTCGCTGCTGTTGAGATACTGCTTGGCCTGCGACTCGTTGATCACCGTAGGGTAGCTTGCGCCATTTTTCCCCGGTTTGAGAAAGCGTACGAACTTCTCGAAAGTGGAGGTGGCACCAGCGGGAATCAATTGCCTCGCTTCGTAGCGGCCACCTATCTCGGCCAACTCGACTGGCCCGGCGGCACCCCAGAACAAACGTCGGCTGGGAGCAATGGTCTGGAACAAGAATTTGGCGGAGAACGTGATGGAAGTGGCGCCGCCGGGCACTAGAATCCCCGGGAGCAGCGGTGGCATTATCAGGGGTTCGCCTTCGTCCTGCGGCAGGTCGTGGATCTCCGGCGCTACGCTTGTGTTCTCAATCAACATAGGCTATGTTTCTAACTGTGGCGCACCAGTCGACGCCGGGTAATAGTTAAAGCTGATTTCGTCCTTCACTCGCACTACGCCCGCGACGAAACCACTGCTGGCTGATCCCTAACCTAACCTTGCCAAATGGGAGTGTACAATTTGCAGGGGAACCAAGGGTGAAAGCGCTGCTGCCAAGGAGAAATGCCGATTCCCAAGGAGATTTCCCGGTCCTCAAGGAGACTTTGGATGAGTCAACTCAGCCCCGACGGCCGACCTGTATGTAGCCTGGCCGCCGCTCAAGCCGCGTAGAGAAATTTCAGCAGGTCACGGATCTGCTCTCCGGTGGGGACTTGCTGGAAGCTCAAGCCGCTCACGCTCCGTTTGCCGCTGTTCACTTGGTAGTCTATGTGGCGGAAGAACCTTCGCAGCTCTCTCATCGCATTGTTGAACGTCTTGCCGGGGTCGTCCGACTGCTTGCTGGCCCCAAGATACAGGCGAACAAAATCCTCTGTGGAAAAGGCGCTCTTGTCCTGCAACAACGCCAAGGCCAGCAAGGCGCGCAAGGCGGCGTTATGCTTGGCGAACTCCACGCTCTCGCCATCCTGCCGGACCTTCAAATTCCCCAGTTCCGTTCCCTCGATGGTGACCCGGTGGCAGGGGGGTGCGGCTGCGGCTGCCGACAATGCCTCCGCAAATCCGAGTAACGCCTCGAACACGGCCGGCACCTCTCGCTCGCACCGTCGGCACTCGGGCGTCTTGCCGTGGTAGCCTTCGGGAACCAAGTCGATGCAGATGAGTTTGCGGGCCTGAAACGCCGAACGAAACAGGTGGGCTGCCTCGACCACACACACGTCAACCTCCAGCACCGTCAGGCTGGTCATGACAATGTCCGCGATCAAATCATCGAAGCAGCCGGGCACCACAAGCTCCAGGGGCAGTCCCACCCGACCGTGCCCCAGGTCCGCCTCCGCCACCACCTTCGGTTTCTGCAACTGCCACTGTCGCTGTCCCAAGTGCCCGGCCAGCAACGCCACTGCCCGCGCCACCTTCTGTGCCGAATCCAGTCTGTCATATTTCAAACTCACCACCTCGATGTGGGCTGCTTCGAGGTCATCTGGGTGCGGCGTTCCGATTCTCTCGAACGCGACCGTGGCGTTCCGTTTCAGATCCGCGGTGATTTGCACTGATTGCCGTGGGAGCGGAGCCGCCGCTTTGTCATCCACCCGGTGACGAGAGCAGTTCCGCGAGCAGCGGCCCCGGAGTCGTCCGTCGTCGCCGCCTTTGGTTGCGCGGGTCGCAGCACGGACGATCGATCCGCCGTGGTCGCTTTCGGTTTCGCCATGACCAGAGTTCACTACAAGACACGACCGTTTGCGACGCGGATTTTGGGCGGCGAGCGGAACGACACTGAACTGCTGGCGCGGTGAACACGGTAGCGCCGCCAGCGATTGCGCCCCCTCAACGACGTCAACGGTGATCTCAATGGCGTGCTCTGGTTGGACGAACCCGCCACCGTGCCCTGCCGCCCCGCTGCGCGACCGGAAGACGCCCAGCCTGCATTGGCCTCGATTTCGTGTCCGGCAAGCCCACAGGCCGGCTGGGATGCTGTGGCGGGCATCGGGCGACAACGTGCAGCCAGGCTGGGGAAGCACAGGCTGGCGCGACAAGAATGCCTCTCCGGTGGCCACTGCTGCGCTCAAACTGCACCAGCGAACCGAAGCCGCCCTCGTGACCTGCTGAATCGCTTGGTGATCGGGGACGACGGCACCCCAGAGCGAGAACGTGCGTGGATTGAAATTATCGTGCGGATCGTGCGGATCGTGCAGCGCCGCCCCTGACACCTGACCGGTGCTGTCGCTCAACTGATGAAATGGCTCGCCATCCAGCACGCGCCCCTCACCGACCGCCGAAGTCCGCGATCCGGTCGAAGACGGCTGGGCGTCGTGCAGCGCGTCAGGGAGGGCGTGGTGAACTGGGTGCAGATTGACTGGCTCACGCCGACATCCGCACGGGCCGGTTTGAGCTGTAGCAGAGGCGGCGTGAGGCGTTGCACAGGCCGGTGTCACTTCCAAGCCCGCAC
>JAYTFV010000663.1:0-2362 GCA_043734065.1 Planctomycetota bacterium | reverse complement strand
GTAAGCCCCCGGACAATTGCAATTGCAGCTAAGAATCCGGGGGCTTACGCCGCCCGGCTCACCTTTTGCTGACTTTTGTCGGCCACGTCAATGGTGGTTACCGTCGGGCCATCGAAAGAAATCGGATCTCTCGCAGAGGCGCTGAGCACGCAACGATGGATGCAATCTCTGCGAACTCCGCGCCTCCGCGTGAGACCTCTTTTCTTCGTTTGATCAATACCCCTCGCAACGCGCGATGATTTGACGGCTCTGACTTTGTCACGGTCTGGAATTACGGGTCGCGGATTGAAGTATCTTGGTAATCTACGGAATCTGAAGACACATTCTGATCGGCTCTGATTCGACATACCATGCCTACCATCGTCCTGGCCACGCTGAATGCCCGATACCATCACTGTGCGTTCGGGCTGCGCTATTTGCTGGCCAACATGGGACCGCTGCGGGATCAGACGAGTCTGTTGGAATTCACGATCAACCAGCCGACACTCGAAGTTCTGGATGCGATTCTTTCGCAGCACCCCCGAATCGTCGGGCTGGGGGTCTACATCTGGAATGTGGACGAGACCACCCGGCTGGTTGCCGATCTGAAGCGCGTCGCACCCGAAGTGATCGTCATTCTGGGCGGACCGGAAGTCAGCTACGAGACCGAACAGCAGGCCATCTCACATCTGGCCGATTACATCATCACGGGCGAGGCTGATCTGGCATTCGCGGCGCTGTGCCAGGAATTGATGGACTCGCTCACAGTTCGTTGGCCGGATTTTCAATCCGGCATTTCTGGTGAATCGTCGGGAGGGCGAGGCTCCCGCCGAACCGCGATGAACGACGGAGATGCGATCTTGCTGGACATCGAAGGAACGGCTCGGCAGGAGCCTCGCCCTCCCGGCCTGACCACCGACGCATCTCTGACCACCGCCCCCGTGATCATTCACGCGCCTGTTCCCGATTTGAACCAACTGTCGCTGCCGTATGATCTGTACACCGATCACGACATCGCTCATCGCGTCATTTACGTGGAGGCGTCGCGGGGCTGCCCGTTCACGTGCGAGTTCTGTCTGTCGGCATTGGATATCCCCGTCAGGCAATTCCCGCTCGAAGCGTTTCTCGCCGCGATGGAGCGACTGCTCGCGCAGGGAGCCCGGTTGTTCAAGTTCGTAGACAGGACATTCAATCTGAATCTCCGCGTCAGCCGCGCGATCCTGGACTTCTTCCTGGAGCGCTATCAACCGGGGATGTTCCTGCACTTTGAACTGATCCCCGACCGGCTGCCCGAGGCACTGAAGGAGGTCATCGTGCGCTTCCCACCGGGCGCACTGCAGTTTGAAGTGGGGATCCAGACATTCAACGACGAGGTCTCGGACCTGATCAGCCGCCGACAGGACAACGCCCAGGTAGAACAAAACCTGACCTGGTTGCGGGAACACACGTCCGTGCATGTCCATGCCGACCTGATCGTTGGCCTGCCGGGTGAGTCGCTCGAAAGCTTCGCGGCCGGATTCAATCAACTGGTCGGTCTCGCACCCCACGAGATTCAGGTCGGCATCCTGAAACGCTTGCGCGGCACGCCGATCATCCGGCATGATCAGACATGGCAGATGGTCTACAGCCCCCATCCACCCTACGAGGTCCTGCGAACCCGCTTGTTGGATTTCGCGACCGTGCAGGAACTGCGCCGCTTCGCCAAGTATTGGGACACGATCGCCAATAGCGGGAACTTCGTGGAAACAACCCACTTACTGTGGGAAGCCCAGGGCGTAAGCCCCTTGCCCAATCCCCCCCTGCCCTTTGGAGCGGGGCGGCGTAAGCCCCCCGGTTCTTCTTCTGGCAGTTTTACTTCCCGCCATACTACAGTGTCTCCATTCACCGAGTTCCAGCGTCTTTCCAACTGGCTGTTCACGCGCGAAGGCCAGTCCCACGGCATCTCGCTCAGCCGACTCGTCGAACTCTTGTTCGAGTACCTGACACAAGAAAAACAGTTCGGCGCAACCGAAGTCGCCGCCTGTTTGTGGCGCGATTACCAGCGCGGCGGTCGCAGCGACAAACCTGCGTGTTTGCGGCCATTCCTCTCGAATGTCACGGACCCACCACGATTGCTGGGTGCGTCGGCCACTCCCAAACGCCAAAGTCGACGCCTCGGCGTCAACGATAATCAGCCAGGCTGATCCCGCCGTTCATCACTCGTCTGGAATCGGAACGACGATCTGAACAGGCGTCTGTTTGGGAAATCGCGGAACTGGAAGAATTGTGAATTCCGGCCTCTGACCGACTCGTTCGTATCGGACCAGCAACAAGATTCGCAGGGCCAATGCCTGTTTCACATTGGGGTGCCACGGTCTTGGAGTCTTCGACAAGGCCGTGTGAG
>JAYTFV010000662.1:0-5218 GCA_043734065.1 Planctomycetota bacterium | reverse complement strand
CCCCAGAGTCCGGGGGCTGACGCCGCCCGGCTCGCCTGATCCCGCTTTTTTGTCGGTCTCAGCCATTCCAGTCACTCACCCTTTCAGGACGAAAGACGTACTGAGTTCATGCTCTCCTCCTCTGATGAGTTTCTGGCCATCACCTCCCCGGAAGATGCGGGGTTGGATCCCGAGCGCTGGAATCGCGTTCTCGCGCTGGCCAAGAAGCTGACGCAGACGCTGTTGCCGGGGCTGGCGTTCCAGGTCTCCGTGCGTGGCAAATCGGCGGGCGAGTTCCAATTCGGGAAGCAGTCTCCCGCTCCCCCGGCATCGCCGCTGCGGGCGAATTCGATCTTCCTGTCGGCGTCGCTGACCAAGCCGATCGTCGCCATGGCCACGATGCTGCTCGTGGAACGCGGAGAGATCGCGCTCTCCGCTCCGGTGGCGGACTACCTGCCTCAGCTCACCGATTCCGCCAAACAGGGCCTCACGATCCGGCACCTGCTGACGCACACCTCGGGGCTGCCGGATCAGCTTCCCAATAACCGCGCCCTGCGGATGACCAAGTCGCCGTTGTCGCAGTTCGTGCAGGGGGCCTGCAGCGTCTCTCTCGACTTCCCTCCGGGTCGCGGCGTGCAATACCAGAGCATGGGATTCACGCTCCTCGCGGCAGTGATTGAGGCGGTGACCCGCACCACGTTGCCTGCGTTTTTGCACCGAGAAATCTTTAATCCGCTACGAATGAAAGACACGGTTCTCGGTGCCCCCGATGAGTGGTTCACGCTGGGCGGCAATGCCGAACGGCTGGCGATTGTCGACATCCCCGACGATCAACGGGATGGTACGGATTGGAACTGGAATAGCCGCTACTGGCTGGAACTGGGGGCTCCCTGGGGTGGCCTGCTCACGACCACCAACGACATGATCCGCTTCGGCCAGGTGATGTTGGACGGCGGCACCAACGGGTTGGTGAAGCTCTTTTCGCACACCACGATTCCGGCGGCGACTTCGAACCAACTGCCGTTCTTCCCGGATGTGCCGGAGGCCGACCGGCGTTGTCGCGGCTGGGGATTCGGCTGGCGGATGAACTGGCCCGCGCACCCGGCGTCGTTCGGCGATCTGCTGGGGCCGCGGGCCTATGGCCACTGGGGCGCGACGGGGACGCTGATGTGGATCGATCCCGACCGACATGCGGCAGCAGTGCTGCTCTCGACGCTCCCTCTGGAGAAACACAGCGGGCTGGCGCTGACGAAGTTGAGCAATGCGATCGTGGCGGCGATACGTTGAGGAGTTCTTCGTAGCCACGTTCGCCAGAACGTGGGCGACCGGAACACGCATTCGGCTCAGCCGAACAACCCCCGCAGGGCTCGTTCGCTGAGCCCGCGTCGTTACAAATTCGCCCACCTTCCGGCGAAGGTGGCTACACCGGCGGTTCCGCCTCGTCGCACTCGCCGAGGATGTTGTCCTTGAAGTACACCCACTCGGCGTCGTCATCGGCCAGCAGTTCAATCGGGTACTGCTCGGCCTTCTGGGGCATCGCATTGATGCGATTTTCCGCCTCATGGATATCGCTCGAGTAGCACACCCACTGCCGCGACCCCGCGTTGGTGATCACGCACACGAGGACCGTCTGGCAGTCGTGTTCCAGGGCGGCGAGTAACAGATCCTCGAAGTCGTCAATCGCCTCGACCGCCGCATCCGTGGGCAGCCCGTGCGGGTCCGGCTCATAGCTCCAGTTGATCAGCAACAGATCCGCATACCCGCTGACATCCTCGACCTTCCGCAACTCCGACCGAAAGCGGAGCATCAGCGGCTGGTCGTTGTTTTCCCCTTCGGCCATCGCCCACAGGTCACGTTTCACAGCGGACTGCACTTGTAGGGACAACATGGCTCTTCCAGAGACGATGGGGGGTGAGGGGCGAACAGGGTTCCACAACGCGGGGAGCATGACAGCCGGTCCTCGCGATTGCAAATGTGGCACGACGCTCCGCGTGTTGAGTCACGACGCGGAGCGTCGTGCCACATTGTGACCCTACGCCGTTGATCCGCAGGCCGGTATCATCGGCCCTCTCCTGCTCCGATCTTTTGAAGGAACCCGATCATGCGTTCGTTGAAATTGTCTGGCGGTCTCGTCTGTTTCGCGCTTCTGACGGGAGTCGTTCAATCCGCCATTGCAGCGGACCCTGCTCCGGAGATCGCGTTCGAGGTCGGCGTGGAATACTCCAATCCCGACGACCAGCATTTGGCGATGAACATCGCCCTGCCGAAGGGAACCACCGGGCTGCGGCCCGCGATCCTGTGCATTCATGGCGGCGGGTTTCGGGCCGGGAAGCGAGAGTCCTATGACGGATTGTGCCAGCAGTTCGCCGAGCGCGGGTATGTCGCCGCGACGACCTCTTATCGATTGGCCCCCAAGTACCAGTTCCCGGCGGCGGTCCACGACGTGAAGGCGGCTGTGCGGTTTCTGCGAGCCAATGCCGCGAAGTATCAAATCGACCCGGATCGGATCGGCGTGGTCGGCGGCTCCGCAGGCGGCCATCTGGCTCAATTCCTGGGAGTGACCGGCGGCGTGGCCCAGTTCGAGGGCGACGGCGGCAATCCGGGCGTCTCCAGCCGGGTCAGCTGTGTGGTCAATTTCTATGGCCCGAGCGACTTCACGAAGTCGTACGGGAAAAGCGTCGATGCCGCGGAGGTGTTGCCGCTGTGGTTTGGCGGCGACCTGACCACGAAGCTGCACGAGCACCAGATCGGGAGTCCCCTGAACTGGGTGACTCCCGAGGCGGCTCCGACGCTCCTGATCCACGGCACCGAGGACAAGTATGTGGCCTTCGAGCAGGCCGAGTGGTTGCTCGCGCGCCATCAACAAGTCGGTGCCGAAGTGGAGCTGCTCAAACTCGAAGGCGCTGGCCACGGCTTCAAAGATGCCGATGCCGAGAAGGCCAACGCGGCGATGTTTGAGTTTTTTGAGAAGCACTACCGGCGGACGACTTCCAAGTTGTGAGCGTGGCGATCCGGGTGCGACGCCGTCGCTCCCACGACCTCGGACAGGGCATGCAGCACTGCCGGATGATAAGTCGCTCCGATGTCGGTCATCATCTCAGCGATGACATAATCGGGGGCATCGCCGGTCTCATCCTGAGTCCGGCAGTAGGCCCGGACCACCTGGATGATCCGGCTGCCGAAGGGGGCGTTCTCACAGACGCCCACATGGGACATGGACGGAGCGACCAGCGGGAAGGCCCCGGACAGCACCTCGCCCAGGGAGCGCACGAGTTCCGGTCCGGAAACGGTCCGCTGCTGATCTCCCATGGACTTCAGTTCGCCGACGGCCTTGCGCACGATGCGAGCGGTGATCTCGACGTTCTCCATATCGGCCAGCACGGCTGCCACGCGGATGTTGTCGATTTCACGGGACTCCAGCCGCAGCTTCAAGGCCACTTGCTCACACAAGCGGGCCACGCGCTGCGAGCGATGCTCCAGTTGGGGATTCACGCTTTGCAGGTAGCGGGAGAGAATGTCGAGGACGCCCACTTGAGCTTCACGGGCCTCGGCCACCTTATCGACCAGATCGTCTTTCAGCGTCCCGACGACGATGGCAGTTAATCCCAGCACAGCCGCCCAGACGGTGAGGGTCAGGCTGACAAGGACCGGCGAATTGGAGGCGGCGAAGCCCTGCATATCCCCCGAGATCAGCATGCCAGCGGTGATCGCCGAGAGCAGAGCCAAGGCTCCCGCCCGGTAACGACCGAGGAAGAACCCGGCCAGCACAATCGGGAGAAAGTAGATGTTGAGTACGGCCACCTTGGCGGCGGGCAACGAGGTGAGCAGGCTGGAGCATCCCAGGACGATCAGAGTCAGGAACACTTCAAAGAAATGTTCCCGACAGAATTCGGAGAAGGCGGTCCACTTGGATTGGATCATGATTATCCCGCGTGATGGATGGGGGGGTGGGTGACGAGGGGGGAGCTGGTTCGTGTCGGGTGAGTGCCGGTGAGTGTCTCGATCAGGTTGCCGGTGGCTTCGGAGATGAGGTCTTCGGAACGATCGTCCGGCTGATTCAGGGTGGCTGGCCCCTCTTCATCGGGAGCCCGCAGCGAGACGGAGATCGCTTCGAATTGCGATTCGATGGACAGGAAAATTTCGATCAGATGGGGATCGAAGTGCCGCCCCGATCCCTGCCGGATTTTCTCGACCGACACTTCGTGTGAGTACGGATCCTTGTAGACGCGACGGCTGGTCAGGGCGTCATACACGTCGGCGATCATCACGATGCGGGCCGAGAGCGGGATTTCTTCGCTGTGGATGCCGAACGGATAACCCGTCCCGTCCCAGCGTTCGTGATGGTAGAGGGCGATTTCGCGGGCCTGGTGCAGGAAGGTCGACTCCCCGAGGCGGCGCTGGATCTGCTCGATGCAGTCCGCGCCAATCCGCGCATGGGTCCGCATGATTTTGAGTTCGTTCTCGTCCAGCTTTCCGGGCTTGAGCAGGACATGATCGGGGATGCCGACCTTGCCAATGTCATGCAACGCCGAGTTGATGCCAATCGACTGAACGAAGGCCGCCGAGATGGCGTCCCGGTACTTCGCATGACGACGGATCGCCGACGCCAGACGAGTCGAGTAAGCCGCGATGCGCTCCAGGTGTTGCCCCGTCTCCGGATCGCGGGACTCGGCCAGTTTCGCCAGCCCAAAGATCACTGCGTCACGGGTCCGAATCACTTCCTGAGAACGCAGGTAGACCTCATCGCGGGACGAATCTTCCTGCACCTGGTGCCGACCGAACAGCCGCCCGATCAGCACCCACGCCACAGCCGCCTGCAGCCCAAAGGTCCAGACGAAAATGTTCGCCCCCAGGAGGACCGCATCCTGAGCGGTCTCTGCTCCGGCTCGCACGGTTTTTGCCAGCACCATCTGCTGGCGCGTATGCACGACCAGCCCGGCAGCCAGGCAGGCCGCCTGGGCGATGAGCAGCATCAGCAGGAACAGGGTTTTGCGGTGCATGGTGACTCGGAAGAGAGGCCACTTCGGACAACCCTCAACCGTACGCCACGTAGTGAAACCATCCTCCGGATGTCCTGTTTATTCAACACTCCGTGATGTCGTCGAACAGCATCTCCCGAAGAGGCACGGAATAACGAACTCGCGGAAGAAATCGGTCAGACTCGATAGAGCGATGGGGCGGGCCATTGTGGGGATCCGGGGTCAGGCACTTCGGAATTTCGGAATTGGCCGCCAGGAAG
>JAYTFV010000661.1:0-2425 GCA_043734065.1 Planctomycetota bacterium | reverse complement strand
GGGATCTGCCGCCACGGAAGCCAAATGTGCCTCTGGTGCCTGGCTAGCCGGAATCCATTCCGTCCCGGTCCACCACCATTGCCGGTCGTCCGAGAATCTCGGCTCGCGGCCCGACCCCGTGTCAGTCACTGAATCCTCCTGAGCGACGACGCCCATTGCCTTCGGTCTGGTGGTCCCTCAGGCTGCGTGACGATTAGTCCGTGGACGGTTAGTCTACGAGCACCTAGCGTCGGGCGGTGCCCGATGTCCCACGAGCGTTCGGTGCGGCCGTTAGGAAGCTTCGTTTGAAGAAGGGGCTGTCTCAAGAGGAATTTGCCGACCGAGCCAAGATCGACCGCACCTACGCGAGCGGGATCGAGCGCGCTCGCCGCAACCCATCACTAAAGGCCATCGAAAGGATTGCAGGCGCCCTCGAAGTCAGTCTGGCCCAGCTATTCCGGGAGGTCGAGCGTCACTTATAACCCCCGTGCGCGGGTAGGAGTGTCCTGGCGGCATGGGCCACTTCATTGAATCGACGCGTAGGAAGCGGCCCGTCCTGAATTAGAGATCGGCCGCCGGACTCAAATTCACTAGGTTTGCGACTAGCCCCCGATAATCTCCCCAATGGCAGTGCCATCTGCACCGAAGCTCGAGATCCATGACATCGCCGCTCGCCTGTGGGAGACCGCGGACGAGCTTCGGGCCAACTCCCACCTCAAGGCTGCGGAGTACTCCGTCCCGGTGCTGGGGCTAATCTTCCTCAAGTTTGCAGACCGCCGCTTCACCCAGATGGAAGCGGGTCTCGCTGGCAAGGGCACCGGCCGGCGCGAGATCGGCAAGGCCGATTACCAAGCCAAAGGCGTCCTCTACCTCCCCAAGCAGTCCCGATTCGCGAACCTCCTCCAACTTAAAGAAGGGGATAACCTCGGCAAAGCCATCAACGACGCGATGGCCGCCATCGAAGAGGAGAACCCAGCTCTGAATGGCGTCCTCCCCAGGACGTACCAGTCGCTCACCAACGACACGCTTGTCAGCCTGCTGCGTTCGGTGAATGCCATCCTCGGCAACATCGAAGGCGACGCCTTCGGGAAGGTCTACGAGTACTTCCTCGGCAAGTTCGCCATTGCTGAGGGTGCCAAGGGCGGCGAGTACTTCACGCCCACGTCGATCGTGCGGCTGATTGTCGAAATCATCGAGCCGTTCAACGGCAAGATTCTGGATCCTGCCTGTGGCTCAGGCGGCATGTTCGTCCAGAGCGCGCGATTCGTTGACGAGCATCGCAACGGCAAGAACACGAGGTTGTCCATTTACGGGCAGGAACGCGTCGATGAAACAGTGCGCCTCTGCAAGATGAACCTTGCGGTCCACGGGCTCGAAGGCCAGGTCAGCCAATCGAATACTTACTACGAGAATCCGTTTAAGGCGGTGGGGCAGTTCGACTATGTGATGGCCAATCCACCCTTCAACGTCAACAAGGTCGACAAGGCGAAGCTGGAAGGTGACCCGCGTTTCCCGTTCGGCCTTCCCAAGGCCGATAACGGCAACTACATCTGGATCCAGGCTTTTTACTCGGCTCTGAACGAGAATGGCCGGGCCGGCTTCGTTATGGCCAACTCTGCGGCGGACGCCGGCGGTTCCGAGCTGGAGATCCGCAAGAGACTGATCGCGGAGAAGGCGGTCGATGTCATCGTCGCGGTGGGGTCGAACTTCTTCTACACCGTGACTCTGCCGGTGACGTTGTGGTTCCTCGACCGAGGTAAGCGCGGGACGGAGCGCGAGGATAAGGTGCTGTTCATCGACGCCCGCAAGATCTTCAGGCAGATCGATCGCGCTCACCGGGATTGGTGGCCGGAGGACATCGAGTTCTTGTCGAACATTGCGCGGTTGTATCGCGGCGAGAATGTCGAGACGGCCGCAGGGTCGGCAGACTTGCTTTCAGCGTCATTCTCCAAAGGTGCCTATGTCGATGTACCGGGCCTGTGCGCAGCTGCCACCCTTCAGGAGATCGAGAAGCACTTATGGAGCCTCAACCCTGGGCGCTACGTCGGTGTCGCTGCGGCTGTGGACGATGGTGTGGATTTCCGCGTGCGACTGGAAGAACTGAACGTGGGACTAGAGAAGCTCAACTTTGAAGCTACCGCGTTGCAGGAGCGGATCTCCGTAAATGTCGCAGAGTTGCTGAGGTGATTTCTGCCGAAGGTCACCCGCTCGCCAACTTCATCGTTTTGACGAAGGACGGCGAATGGGGTAAGAGCGAACCCTTTGATGACTGCGTGCGGATGCGGATCATTCGCGGAACCGACTTTGACGCGGTACGCGAAGGGGATTGGTCAGGCGTTCCTACCAGGTACGTGTCGCGTAAGCACGCGGAGCTGAAGTCACTTGTTGACAACGACATCGTCATAGAGACTGCTGGTGGCTCCCGAGATCGACCCACGGGCCGGAC
>JAYTFV010000660.1:0-2204 GCA_043734065.1 Planctomycetota bacterium | reverse complement strand
CCTCGCCCGATGACCTGCGACGCTTTCGCACCGAGGCCGAGTCGGCTGCCAAGCTCACGCACCCGCACATCGTGTCCGTCTACGAGGTCGGCGAACAAGCGGGTCTGCCCTACTTCAGCATGCAGTTCATCGACGGCGAAACCCTCGCCGAGCGGATCAGCCGCCACCCGCTCGCTCCGCGCGAGGCCGCCTCGCTGTTGATCCCGGTCTGCCGCGCGATCAGCTACGCTCATCGCAGCGGGGTGCTGCACCGCGACATGAAGCCATCGAACATCTTGGTGGACCGTTCGAACCACCCGTACGTGTCCGACTTCGGCTTGGCTCGCATCGTCCGTATTGAGGGAAACTCGCTCACCGGAGCCACTGCTTCGGAGTTACTTGCCCCCTCGGTCGAGGCCCTCCGATCGCTCACTCACACCGGAGCGATCCTCGGCACGCCGGGTTACATGGCCCCCGAACAAGCCATCGGCGACCCCCGCCAGATCGGCCCGGCGACCGATATCTACAGCCTCGGAGCGGTGCTGTTCGCGATGCTGACCGGCAGGCCGCCGTTCCAGTGTGCCTCGCCCGCCGATGCGGTCATTATGGCCCTGGAGCATGAGCCGCCGCCGCCGCGGCTGCTCAACCCGGCAATTGATGTCGACTTGGAGATGATCGTCCTCAAGGCCCTGCAAAAGCCCGCCGACCTGCGGTACTCCACAGCCGACGAAATGGCCGACGACTTGCAGGCGTTCCTCAACCACGAGCCGGTCCAGGCCCGTTCCTCGCGACTGGCCGATGTGCTGAGCCGCGCGTTCCGTCCGACCCACCACGCCGGGATTCTGCGGAACTGGGGGCTGCTCTGGATGTGGCACTCGCTGGTGCTGCTGGTGCTGTGCCTGACCACGAACACCATGCAGTGGCAGCAGGTTACGTCCCGAGTCCCGTATTTCGGGCTGTGGACGATCGGGTTGGGAGCCTGGGCGTTCGCGTTCTGGAAGATGCGGCACCGCGCGGGGCCGGTGACGTTCGTCGAGCGGCAGGTCGCGCACCTGTGGGCGGCGAGTATGGCGTCCTCGTCGATGCTGTTCCTGATCGAGGCCCTGCTCGACCTCCCGGTGCTGACCCTCTCCCCGGTCCTGGCCCTGTTCGCCGCCAGCGTCTTTGTCGGCAAAGCGGGCGTCCTCTCCGGCGAGTTCTACATCCAGGCCATCGTGATGTTTCTGTGCGCGATCCCGATGGCCCTCTTCCCAAACATCGGCATCACCCTCTTCGGCATCGCCAGCGCGCTGACCTTCTTCATCCCCGGCTGGAAGTTCCACCGAGAACTGAAAGCCCGCCCGTGATCAGCATTTCACCGGATTCAACAGCCACCGAAAATGAAACCCACCATGAACGAATCAACCTCCCCCCGCTTCGAATGTGTCAGAAACTGCTCCGCTTCGAAGACTTCGCGTCGCAGCTAAATGGGGATGTGGGGGTGACTGGGGGAGGCAGCTTCCGGGCGACTTTTCCGCAGATTCTCATTGTTGCCGTACCATTTCCGTGACACATGTGGTTATACTCCGATGCGTTCCCTGTTTCACTGTCACGAATGCAAGGCTCCACATCATGGCGCAAGCGTCGTTGCCCGGTTCTCATCCGCAGGTTCGGCTTCACAGCAAACAGGCGGCTGCCCATCTCCCGACCCAGGTGACGACGGAACTGCGTCGGCTGGAGGGCCGCATTCGGTCGCTGTCAGTCCTGAGCGGGCTGGCGGTGGCGGTGCTGGCGGTGGCGGCAGTGATCGTGACCGCGTTCGTGCTGGACTACTGGCTCGACCTGTCGGCCAACAGTCGCTGGATCGCCCTGGGGACGCTGCTCACGACCGGGATCGCCTTGGGGGCCTGGGGATTGCGGCGACTGTTCTTCCGGTTGCCCCTGCCGGAACTGGCGGCTGCGGTGGAGGAGAAGCACCCTGAATTTGGGGAGCGGCTGATGACTCTGGTGGAGTTCTCTCAACCGGGTATGGAGGAGAAGGAAAAGGGTTCGCCGTTGATGCGTTCGCTGCTGGAGCGGGAAACGCTCAAGCTGGTGGCACCATCGGACTTTACCGATGTGGTCGATCACACGCGGGCGGCATGGCGGTCGCTGGCGGCGGGCGTGGCGGTGGTGATGCTGCTGATTCCGTTCGTGATGTGGAAGGACAACTACCGGCTGTTGTGGGCGCGGTTGCTGACTCCGTG
>JAYTFV010000659.1:0-5961 GCA_043734065.1 Planctomycetota bacterium | reverse complement strand
ACTGGCTGAAAGCTGAACGCTGAACGCTGACAGCTTTACTTCGCCAGATCCTTCCAGTTGTTGATATCGTCCCCTTCGCCGTTTTCATTCTGGCGATTCAGACCCGACGACCAGATCGCGGGGCGGTCAGTGTCGTGGGCCTTGGTGTTGGGATATTCGTAGAACAGGGGCTGGTCCCAGGCGTCCTTCGGGATCTTGTCCACAAACGCCTTCATCGGCTTGCCCTCTTTGTCCATCGGCTTGAGGAGCAGGTGCAGCGCCTCCTGCCCCCCGGTGGGAGGCTCTCCATCGTGCTCGACAGCGTACAACTCCAACGCCTTTTCCAGGTTCATGATGGCGGTCCGGGAGAGCTTGACGTTGGCCCCCTTCTGCTGAGCCAGGAAACGCGGCACCACCATCGCAGCGATCACTCCAATGATCGCCAGCACAATCAGAAGTTCCAGCAGCGTAAAGGCGCGGCGAGTGCGGCGGCTGGAGCGGGGGCGAACAGCGGAATGGCAACGAGGCTGCATGACGAACTTCCGGGTGGTCGAGGTCAGGGGGAATCGATCGAGACGACAGAAGTGGAAACCTGGCCGAGAGTTACCCTCGACAAACGAATTCAGTTTCACAATCCATTCCCAAGTACGGATACGTTAGCAGGTCGTCCACCGTTGGGGGAGACTGGGGGACCGTTTTATCCAAAACGTGTGTCCCTGCAAAAGGCAAATTGACCCACATGGTCCGCCAGTCCTCTGCACCGCCGAATCGCCATCGTTCACCTCCGGCTGACTGTGATAAGATAGCGTTCGTGCCTCATTGGAGTTCGCGACATGTCCACCTCCCCGCCTCTCTCCGCCGACGATTCGCTGGCTGCTCTCACGGCTCATCCGTGGTCGCCTCAGCCGGAACCCGCGCGGCTCGTGCAGTCGCTGTTGGATGATTGCGTGCGGCAGTGTCCTGCCGCGGCGAACCTGTCTCGACGCATGCTGGAGGAGACCGGCACGCGGCTGCTGGATTGGATCGATCACTTCGGGTTGCCCACCGGGGATGCTCTCGTGGCCGAGCTGAGCCGCGTGGGGTATACGCCATCCACGGTCGAGAGTGTCGCCTTGCGCTCCGCGAAAGGGAGTTCTTTCACGGAACGAAAGACGACACACTGGGAGCATCCGCTCGGACTGTTTCCTCGCATCCGCTGCCATGCGGGGCCAGCGCGGCAATTGGCGTTCAAGGTGGAGTCCGTCGTTGACTTTCTGGCGGCGGACGGGCTGACGCAGGTGGTGATCGAAGGCCCGCCACTGGCTGCGCTGCGACGAGCGTGCCTCGCCCGCGAGAACTCGGTCGAGTTGTGGGCGGTCGAGCGACATGGCACTCTGGCCTTTGAACCGCTGCCTGACGAAGCTGTGCCGTGGGAGAAACTCCTGCTCCACGGGGAGTCGCTGCGGCTACGGCGACGCGAGTTCGACACCGACGCCGAAGGCTTTGCGCATGCGACGAGCCTGGTCGATGCGGCCAGCTCCGATCTGGGCCGGGACCGTGCGTGCGATCTCTTCTTCGCCGCCGAGCGCGAGTATTGGCTCCGGCGGAATCGGGCCGGGCGAGTCCAGAAGGCCCGGCAGGACGCGTTCGGCCTCGGTTGGGCCAATCACGACCATCACACGTATCGCGCGAGCCGCCACTGCTTCTCGATGCTCATTGCATTCCTGGAGCGACTCGGTTTCGTCTGTCGCGAGCGGTTCTATGCGGGTCGCGAGGCGGGCTGGGGGGCGCAGGTCATTGAGCACCCCGTAACCGGCGTCACTGTTTTCGCGGATGTGGATCTGTCCCCGGAAGAGGTCGCGCAGGATTTTGCGCACGAGCCGCTGCCGCCGCGCGATCGCCTGGGCACGGTCGGCCTGTGGTGTGCCTTACACGGCGAGGCGTTCCTGCAAGCGGGGATGCACCACCTGGAATGCCAATTCGACTTCCGGGCGACGCGCGAGCAACTGCGTCTGGCCGGGATCGAGTCGATGCCCCCCTTCACCGATTTCCCCTACCTGCGACAAGCCTTCACACGCGGGGAGCAGTGGCCGGTCAGGCCCGAGCGCATTGCACGGTTGTTGGCGGACCACCTCATCACCGACAGACTGGCCCAGCAATTCCGCACGCAGGGGGCGATCGGCTCGCACCTCGAAGTTTTGCAGCGCGACGATGGATACAAGGGCTTCAATCAGACTGGGATCAGCGAGATCATCTCCGCGACCGACCCGCGCCGGGTCGCGGGGTCAGGAGCATAGAGGGACCGCATCAGCAGTGTCCCGCCTTACGGCAACTCGCGATGATACTCTCGCAATTCGAGGCTCGACGGCAGACGGTTGCCCTCGAAAAACTTCCAGGTCTTCGGCTGAAGTTTCCACTCGCCAGGCAACGGGAAGTGGCCCGGCTTGTCAATCTCAGGATTGTGGGCGCTGTCAGCGAGAACCCAGAGGCGGCGGGAGTGCCCCGCCAGTGTGGCGTCGAGTGGCAACACCTCAGCCGGGCGCAGGATGGCTTTCCCCTGAAAGTTGTTGGAATAGACCGGGCCCAAGGCGGGCACATAAATCCCGTCGGGAGAGTCCTGATACCACTGTATACTCGGGTGGTAATAGTCAGACGCCACCAGCACGGGTTCACCCGGTAGCCGGACAATCCGCAGCGTTTCCCCGGCTCCTCGCAGCCCCCATTGCTCGGCCATCAGATTCCGATGGCCACGATCGTTGACCACCCACAGCAGACTCCACACGACCAGCACGGCGGCCAGTCCGCGTCGCACCAGGGGATGCGAGAGACCCTCCACGGCGACCACGAGGCCGACGATAAAGAACAGATGTGCGAAGCTCCAGTACCGGCCTTGCAGCAGGTTTCTTGAGGCCAGGCTGTACAGCGTACTCAGCAGCGGCGGTGCCAACGCGAACCCCGCGAGCGCCCAGCGGGCGGGGGACTGCGACTTGGAAATGAAGATCGCCCCCGCGACGCAAACCACGAACAGCTGGACGCAGAAGAGCCAGCCCCATTGGTGAATCCACGGGGACGAGACCCACTCGGCAGAGAATGTCACCGGCTCACTCCAGGTGAATGGCTGGATCCAATACTCGGCCTGCACCCGCGCGCGTTGAGCCCAGAAGACCGGCCCCCAATAGACCCAGACCGGCAGCGTGACTGCCAGGGCTGTGCCGAATCGCGTCCAGGCGGCGTTGCGGACCTCGACGGCGGTTTCCTCCCAGACGGCCCCCATCCTCAATCCGATGAAGATGGCTGCCACCAGCGACGTGAACAGTCCGTAGTAATGTGTCAGCGGAAGCAGGTTGCCGAACAGGATCACCAGCACCCAGCCCGACCACTCCAGTGGCTTCTTAAGGACTCGCAGTGTGCCCCATCCCAGCAGGGCTGCGAAGAGGATTCCCAGGGTATACATGCGAGCCTGTTGAGACTGTTCGATGGCGATCGGGTTGATGGCATACAGGGCCGACGCCAGCAGCGGGAACCAATTCTCGCTCGGCGATGTGGAATCGGCGTTCGTGTCCGTGGCCTCCCGCACCAACACGCCGATCACTCCCACCGTGATCACACCACACAGCACACTAAAGGCCCGTAACGAATCGGGCGAGTACCCAAACACTTCAGCCCACAGCTTCACAATCACATAGTAAACCGGCGGATGGACGTTCTGGCGGATCGACTGGAACATCTCGGACCAGGGGAACTGAATCGTCTTCCACGTCGCCGCCTCGTCGTACCACGCCGAGACCTCGTGCAGATGATGCACGCGCAGCACAACCGCCAACACGAGAATCGCTCCCCACGCCAGCCATCGCGACCACTTCGTTTCTGCAAACTCTCGCCACACTTCGCGGAGTCGATCTACCGTGGCTGCCGACTGATCAGAACTCATCGTTGCCGAGTACCTGTTGAAGAGGGAGCCCCTGCAGCTGTGACCCTTGAGGGGTGAGCAGTGCCGAATAGACGGGGCCGTCGATGGTTTCAGAGATCAAACGCGCGCTGCCATCGGCGAGGACGATCATCGCACCCCCGGTGTGAAAGCTGTTCGGAATGGGGGACTTGCCCTCGGGTTGGGTCAGTCCGCTGTTGATGCGGAAGGCTCCGGAGTTGGAGAGACTGTAGTCGACATGGCCCGGGGTGCAACTCTGATCCTGGCACGGATCGGGCATGTAGAACGCACAGCGGAGTGGGTCGGTGTCGGCGAAGCTGGCCCGCGGCCAGTTCGGATCGGCCCCGACCCGCACATTCTCGGCCATCAGGATCGTTTGCGACAGGCCATCGTTGACATCGGCCAGTTGATGGTGCCGCTTGGTGATGTCGGTGTTCCAGGTCTCCATGAAGAACATCCCCATGCGTTTGAACAGATCACGATCGGTCGGGCTGTTGCCGTTCTGTGAAGGTTGGTGCGGGAAGATGCCATCGCCGTTGAGATCGATGGGGCGAATCGCGGTGTCGACTGGCACATCGCGCGCGGTGGAACTGAGGTACGTCGTATAACCGACCCCCCCATTGACCGCATAGCTGAGATCCCCCAGCCCCAGCAGCGAGATGTCCGAGGGACACTGGTAGAGCGGAATCTGCGACCGGGCCAGCGGGTCATTGACCGGGTCGTCGATCGGCTTGTCGAAATCCCAGCGGTTATAGAGGGCCTGCTGATCGATATAAGGCAGGATCATAATGGCCCAGGTGCTGTGGGGAAACGAGTCGAGGTTGGCGTTTTGGCTCCAGTTTCCGGAGGCGGGAAGGCGTAGCTGTGCCGTGTCAAACAGAGTCATCGCCAGGCCCAGATTGTGCATGTTCGACAGGCACTGTGTCTTCCGGGCCGTCTCGCGGGCCCCGGACAGCGTGGGCAGCAATAACGCCATCAGGATGCCAATAATCGCCAGTGAGACGAGCAACTCGATGATCGTGAACCCGGCACGGGATGGGGAGGCGCAGCGCGGCGCAGGGCTAGCCTCTCGCAGTCTCAGGGGTCTCACGAATCACTCTCCTCTAGTGGTCCACCAAGTGAACTTCCGAAGTAGCTGCGTTCGCCAGAACGCCGGGTACCCGCGTCAGAGGTAGCTGCATTCGCCAGAATGCAGGGAGCCCTTCCGTGGTAGCGGGGAGCCCGCACTCTGGCGAGTGCAGCTACCCCCATAATCACGACGCCCATGCCATACTGTCCCCAGACGAAAGCAAACATCACTTCGCACCCGCCCAGGTTTCGACCCGCTTCGCCCCCAGATACCCCAGTACGGCAGATGCCAGTGCCAACTCGACCAGCACGACGCTGAACTCTTTTGGCGTGAGGTCTCCCAACCCCGGCACCACATACCGGTCGGGCATGCCGGACTTTGGAAACCGTAGCGCCGTCTGCCGCGACCACGAGGCCAGGGAGACACTCACCAAGACCGCCACAAACACCGCGCTGGCGAAGCGAAACACCACCGGCGAACCGGCGAAGGCCCGCCCCCGGTTCCACCGCTCCTGCCAGCGCCCCATTCGCTCGCGAAACGCCGACCGCCGCTCCTGCGCGGCGACTGCCGCATCGGCCAGCAACTGCATCGAAGAGACCCCCATCTCGGGAGCCTCCTGGACCGCGAGTGCAGCCTCGGCGGCTCGCTGCTCGGTCACGTCCCGGTAGCGCTGCATCCAGCGGGGGTCAGCGGTCGGAGCCTGGACGGATTCGTCGGCCTCTTCGAGCGGCAGAACAGCGGCCAGATCGTCAAACGAGAACGTGGACTCTGAGTCGAGTTGTGGCGGGGCAGTGGACGACCGAGACACCACGACTGGCTCATACGCCGCCCGGCGAACCCGATAGAACAAGCCGACCACCGTATGTGCGGGCCGCCATTCCGGCTCCCAATCGGCCTTCACCAAGTCTTCTTCCGAGAGGTCGCCGCTGCGCGCAAGACCAACCAACTCGCCGAACGCGAGCGTCGTCTCTCCTCGATGATGAATAAGCCAACGGCTGGCCATCTG
>JAYTFV010000658.1:0-6948 GCA_043734065.1 Planctomycetota bacterium | reverse complement strand
GGGCTGACGCCGCCCGGCTCGCCTCGCCAGTCACTCAGCCCCCCCTCGGTCCTCTTCTTGGCCAAGACCATCGCTCGATATACTCTCGCGACCACGTGGTTCCTCCTCGCACCACCATCCACCGAAGACCCCCCAGCATGTCCCAACCCTGGGTCGCCATTCAGCGAAATCCCTCCTCGGGGGCGGGCCAGCGCACCCAGCCGATGCGGGATCTCATCCGCCACTTGCGGATTCTGGGCATCACGCCCCGCCTCTATTCTCGGCGCACCGACTTCGATGCTGCTGTCACTGACCCCCAGCGTCGACCGCATTTGATCGCCGCTGTCGCCGCTGGGGGCGATGGGACGATTCTCGACCTCGTGAATCGTCATCCCCACTTGCCGCTGTGCCTGTTGCCGCTGGGAACGGAGAACCTGCTGGCCCAGCATCTGAAGATTCCTCGCAACGGAATCGAGGTGGCCGAGATCATCGCGCGGGGCCACCGCCGCCGCCTCGATTTGGGGAGGCTCAACGGTCGCCTGTTCCTGATCATGGCCAGCGTCGGCTTCGATGCTGAGGTGATTCACCGTGTCCACGCCGAACGAAAAGGGGGCCATGTCCGCCACACCAGTTACATTGGCCCGATCCTGAAATCGTTGTGGAGCTTCCAACCGCAGACCCTGCGCGTCACCGTCGACGACTCCCCGGTCGTTTACGAAGGCCAGCTGGCGGTGGTCGCGAACCTGTCGTCTTACGCCCTCCACATCGGAGTCGTCCCCACCGCGAACGGCAGCGACGGAGTCCTCGACGCGCGCCTCTTCACCGCGCGGACGAGAACCGGACTGCTGCGGAGAATCCTCTCGGTCCTGCGCGGCACGCACGAACACGACCCCGCCGTGACCCGCCTCACCGGGCGCAAATTCCGAATCGAGTCCGACACCCCCATCCTCCTCCAAGCCGACGGCGACCCCGCTGGCACCACCCCCGCCGAGATCACCATCGAGCCTCTGGCGGTCGAGTTCATCGTGCCGTGAGGGAGCGAGGACTGTGCTGGTCGCGGGGATGAGCGAAGACTACCGTCCAGTGGACCCAGGGAGTGCGAGTCGCATGGCAAGCGGTCAGACGGAATCTACCGTGAGATAGGCTTCCAGCCTGTCTTTTGGCTGAAGATGACAAGCTGGAAGCCTATCCCACGGGTCAGACAAGTCTGACCGTTCGCCTCAGGTGACCGCGCCGACGGCACTTGAACCCAACTGGCCCACTTCCGGCAGTTCCTGCCGATTCGTCAGTCCCACGCGGCCGGGGCAAACCCGTCCGACCGAGCCCCGGCTCTCTCCCGGAACCTCCTGAATCCTCTCAACATTCCCCCAGTCGGACAGCGGGGATCGCGATAGAATTTCCAGAGACGGACCGGGCGGGATTGATTTCCTGAGCCGTGTGACGTATTCATCGTGTCGTCATCACGTTGCGACGCCACGGATCGGCGGGTTCCCTCGAACCGGGACCGGCTGCGGCGATTGCTCCCGCGGCTGGTCATCCGGCTGTGGTTCACCCGTGTGGGGTGTCTGCTGGATTCGCGACATCGGTTGCGAGGAGCGGGTACTCCTCTTTGGACCTTGTTCACCATGCCAGAGTTCTCTGCTGCGTTCAACAGCCAAAGCCTCCCCTACATTGAAGACCTGTATGCGCGGTATCTCAACGGAGACTCCTCCGTCCCCGCCGAATGGGTGGAGTATTTCCGGACCTCGTTGAATGGAAGCGGCCTGAATGGGAATGGGCCACCCGTAGCCACGGGCCAGCGGGTCAGCTTCGACCCGCCGTTCAAGGCCCGCAGCATCTTCAACCCTCCCGGCGGCGGGGGGGTGAACCATTTTCGTGCCGAGCAGAAGCTCACCATCGCGTTGCAGCAGGAACGCGTCGACGGGTTGATTCAGGCGTACCGCACGCTGGGGCACATTCCGGCCAAAGTGGACCCGCTGAAGGTCAAGGTCGAAACACCGGTCGAGTTGGATCACACGTTCTACGGCTTCACGGATGCTGACCTCGACCGCGAGGTCTCGACCGAATTGATGGGTGGCCCTGACACGCGGACTCTGCGCGGGGTGATCTCGTGGCTCAAGCAGACCTACTGCCGGTCGATCGGCGTGCAGTACATGCACATCGAAAGTCTGGCGGCCAGGACTTGGCTCCAGCAGCAGATGGAGCAGTCGGCGAATCGGCTCAAGCTCGACATCAAAGATCAGCATCGCATCCTGGCCCGACTGGCGGATGCGGTCTGCTTTGAGAAGTTCCTGTGGGACAAGTTCACGGGGGAGAAGACGTTCTCCCTGGATGGCGGCGAGACGCTCATCCCGCTGCTGGACCAGGCCATTGAGAGAGCTGCGGAGCAAGGGTGCAAGGAAATCGTCCTGGCGATGGCCCATCGGGGGCGACTGAACGTCCTCTATAATACGATGGGCAAAAAAGGTCGCCAGATTTTTCGCGAGGTCGAGGATCGGCATGAGCATCTCGCCTTTGATGATGTGAAGTACCACTTGGGCTACAGCGCGGACCGCCTGCTCTCGAATGGGAAGAAGGTCCACTTGTCGCTCTGCTTCAACCCGAGCCATTTGGAGTTCGTGAACCCGGTGGCGATGGGGCGGCTGCGGGCTAAGATGGATGAAATCCGCGACTACAAGCGGGAGCAGGGGTGCTGCATTCTGATCCACGGGGACGCAGCCTTCATCGGCGAGGGCGTGATTCAAGAGACGCTGAACCTGTCCGAACTGTACGGCTATAAGATCGGTGGCGTGGTCCACATCATCGTGAACAACCAGATCGGGTTCACGACCTCGGTCCGCGAAGGCCGCTCCAGCCGCTACACGACCGACATCGCGAAGATGCTCGACATCCCGATCTTCCATGTGAACGGCGAAGACCCCGAGGCCGTCGCCCAGGTCGTCAAGCTGGCGATGGAGTTCCGGGCCAAGTTCCAGAAAGATGTCGTCATCGACATGTACTGCTTCCGCCGTCGCGGCCATAACGAGCAGGACGAGCCACGGGTCACGAACCCGATGATGTATAAGAAGATCGACCTCAAGCCGTCGGTCTTTGAGAGCTACAAGGAGTCGCTGGTCAACTATCGAGGCGTCACCGCTGAAGAAGCAGCGGCGATCTGGGCGATGGCTCGCCAGACGCTCGACGACGAACTGAAAGCCGCCCGCGAAACGTCGGCCCCGACGCACGGTGACCACGACAACACCGATATGGCCCTCAAGAGCGTCTGGCAGGGATTCCACGGCGGACCTGCCCATCTGGCCGACCATGTCAACACGGGGTTGCCCGAGACGGAACTCAGCCGGATTCTCGAAACCCTGACCAAGTACCCCGCCGATTTCACGCCGCACCCGACCATCCAAAAGATGGTGCTTGACAAGCGGCGCGAGATGTCGAAGGGCAACGTGCCCCTCAACTGGGGTGCGGCCGAGATGCTGGCGTACGGCACGCTGCTTGAAGAAGGGCATCCGTTCCGCATGTCGGGCCAGGATGTGCGGCGCGGCACCTTCAGCCATCGACACGCGGTCCTCGTCGATGTCGAGAACGGCAACCACTTCTGCCCGCTCCGCAACATTCAGGAGAAACTCGGCTGGGTCAACATTCACAACAGTCCGCTGTCGGAAGTCGGTGTCCTCGGCTTCGAGTACGGCTACAGCCTCGACACCCCGCACGGCATTGTCGTCTGGGAGGCCCAGTTCGGCGACTTCGTCAACGTCGCTCAGGTCATCATCGACCAGTTCATCTCCAGTGCCGAAGCCAAGTGGCGACGCCTCAGCGGGATCGTCCTGCTGCTGCCTCACGGGTATCAGGGGCACGGCCCCGAGCACTCCAGCGCCCGGCTGGAGCGGTTCCTAAACCAGGCTGCCGAAGACAACATGCAGATCGTCCAGCCGTCGACCCCCGCGCAGATGTTCCACCTCTTGCGGCGGCAAGTGCTTCGCAAGTGGAAAAAGCCGCTGATCGTCATGACCCCGAAGCAGTTGCTGGGATGGCCCGCCTGCGTGTCGACGCTGACGGACTTTGCGAAGGGCACCTTCCAGCCGGTCATCGGCGATGAGGCGGTCGATCCGGAGGGGGTCAAGAAGCTGCTGCTCTGCTCGGGCCGGGTCTACTACGATCTGCTCGCCAAACGGACGGAACTCGGACGGAATGATGTCGCCATCATCCGCGTCGAGGAGTTCTACCCGCTGCCGGTGGCGGCCCTGGAGAAGGCCCTCGCTCCCTACAAGTCCGGCATCCCGACTCGCTGGGTGCAGGACGAACCGGAGAACATGGGCGGCTGGCGGTTCCTGCTGGCCCATCTCGGCCAGAAACTCTTCGGTCGCTTCGACTGGGCGTTCATCGGTCGCAAGGCCGCCGCCAGCCCCTCGACCGGCTCCCACCACGTGCATCACCACGAGCAGGAAGAGATCCTCGCTCAAGCCTTCGGCTGAAGAGGGTTGATGGTTGATGGTTGATCGAAGGAGTTGGCCTGCGGCCACAGGGCTTGCCCCTCCTTCGATAAACCATCAACCCTCCCCCTCCCCCCCGCCCCCACACCACGCATGAGTTCATGGTTGCTCGACCGAGTAGCACCCTCTGTCGATAAACCATCAACCATCAACCATCAACCATCAACCATCAACCATCAACCATCAACCCTCAACCCTCGGACACATCATGCCAGTTGACATTCGGCTCCCCAAAGCCGGCGACTCGATCACGGAAGCCTTCATCGGACAGTGGCAGGTCAAGGAAGGCACCTGGGTCGATGTCGATCAGAACATCGTCGTCATCGAGACCGAGAAGGCCGCGTTCGACGTGCCCGCTCCGGTGGCCGGAATCGTGACGAAGATCCTCAAGAAGAACGGCGACAAGGCCCTCGTCAATGAGGTCATCGCCCAAATGGAACCGGCCCCCCGCCCCGCTGGCGTCGCCCCAGCCCCCATCCCCACAGCCGCCCCGGCCAAGACCGGCGGACACGTCATGCCCGCAGCGGCGGCTGCGGCGGCCCAGTCCGGCGTGGACCCGAGTGCGGTGAAGGGGACCGGCCCCGGGGGGCGCGTGCTGAAAGAGGACGTGCAGAAGCCAGCCGCCTCGACCCCTTCCAAGCCAGTCGCCGCGTCCCTCGGCGGAGTGCGCGAAGAGCGCCGCCAGCCGATGTCGATCATGCGGCAAACGATTGCCCGCCGACTGGTCGAAGCTCAGAGCAATGCCGCGTTACTCACCACCTTCAACGAGTGCGATGTCTCGGCGATCAAGAAGGCCCGCGAGCAGTACCAGGATGCGTTCACGAAGAAGCACGGCATCAAGCTGGGCTTCATGTCGTTCTTCGTGAAGGCGACGGTGGATGCCTTGAATCAGTTCCCGACCATCGGGGCGCGGCTGGAAGGGACCGAGCTGATCTATCCGAATTACTGCGACATCGGCGTGGCGATCGGTGGTGGCAAGGGGCTGGTGGTCCCGATCCTGCGAAGTGCCGAACGGATGAGCTTCTCGGAGATCGAGTTGGCCATCGCCGACTTCGGCAAGCGGGCCAACGAAGGCCGCCTGTCGATGGAGGAAATGCAAGGCGGCACGTTCACGATCAGCAATGGCGGCGTCTACGGCTCGCTGCTCTCGACCCCCATCGTCAACCCGCCGCAGTCCGGCGTCTTGGGCATGCACAACATCGTCGACCGCCCGATCGCCCTCAACGGTGAGGTCGTCATCCGCCCGATGATGTACCTCGCCCTGACCTACGACCACCGCGTCGTCGACGGCCGGGAAGCGGTCTCGTTCCTCAAGCGGATCAAGGATGTCGTGGAAGACCCGACGCGACTGATTCTGGAGATCTGAGCAAGAAGGTTGATGGTTGATCGACGGAATCGAGAGGCGAAGCTTCTCGATCGCCGCCACGATGCTTCGCCATCACTCAACCCTCCACTGTCGATCAACGATCAACCCCATCTCCCCTCTGTCGATCAACCATAAACCCTCAACCATAAACCTTCCCCCCATGCCTGACCTCATCATCATCGGCGGCGGACCCGGCGGATATGTCGCCGCCATCCGGGCTGCCCAGCTCAAGAAGACCGTGACCGTCATCGAGAAGGAACCGCTGCTCGGCGGTACGTGCCTGCGCGTCGGCTGCATCCCGTCGAAGGCGCTGCTTGAGTCGAGCCACATGTTTGAGATGGCTCAGCACTCAATGGCGGCGCGGGGGGTTGTCGTCGGGTCACTGAAGCTGGACTTGGCAACGATGCTGCAGCACAAGGAGTCGGTCGTCCGCACCCTGGGTGGCGGCATTGATGGACTGATGAAGAAGAACAAGATCACCCGCGTCCTCGGCACCGCGACGATCACAGCCCCCGGTCGCGTGACTGTCGAGAGCAAGGGCGGCCAGCAGGAGCTCCAGGCCGAACACATCCTCATCGCCACCGGTAGCACCCCGGCCTCGCTCCCCGGCATCGAAATGGACGGCGACCGCATCGGGACCAGTACCGAAGCTCTGTGCTACCCCGAAGTGCCCAAGCACCTGATCGTCATCGGAGCCGGGGTCATCGGCCTGGAACTCGGCACCGTCTGGCGACGACTGGGGGCCAAGGTCACGGTCCTGGAATACCTCGACCGCATCCTCCCCGGCATGGATAACGAGATCGCTGCTGAGGCCAAAAAGATCTTCGAGAAGCAGGGGATCGTGTTCCGATTGAGCTGTAAAGTCACGGGGGCCAAGGTCGTCAAGAAGGAGTGCCAGGTCACCATCGATGGCGGCGAAGTCCTGACAGCCGATCGCGTGCTGGTGGCGGTCGGTCGCAAGCCGAACACGCAGGGTCTGGGCCTGGAAAACGTCGGCGTGCAGGTCGACAAACGCGGCTTCATCACCGTCGACCAGCACCTCAAAACGAGTGCGGCGGGCATTCTCGCGGTGGGCGATGTGGTCGGCGGCGCGATGCTGGCCCACAAGGCCGAAGA
>JAYTFV010000657.1:0-17378 GCA_043734065.1 Planctomycetota bacterium | reverse complement strand
GACGCGCCATCCCGTGGGGACAAGTGGCCCCAAACGATCGGTCATCTGCTCGATCACCTCCGAGTGTCGAGGATTGTTCGTCATCTTGGAGACAACCAGCCCTTCCAGGAGCTCGACCCGATCCTCTGAAGTCAGAATCCCCTGCTCGACCATGCACTGATACTGATCGATGGTCCAGCGGTACAATTCCGCACGCACACCCCGCGCATCCTCAAAGTTGGTGAGGGCCAATTCGATGTCCGGTGTTTCGAGAACGGCTGACATGGGGATTCACAATCCGCAACAGAACCATTCGGGTCATTGGTCAGGCTTGGTGGGGGGCAGGAGCGATTCGACGCTCCATTCACCGATCGTCTCACCTGCGATGATCATGGAGACCAACTCGTCTTCCCGACGAATCTCGGTCCTCAGGTATCGCTGCGCCTCGGCGTCAGGCTGAGTGTACTGTTCGATCTGCCGTTCCAGGAGGTTGATGATCCAATATTCCGGGACGCCCGCCTTCGCATAATAGGCCGCTTTCTTGCGGTCCAAGGGGAGTGATGATTCCGCGACTTCGATCACGAACAGTGACTCTGTCCCCTCGGGGTGGCGAGTCAAATAGTCCTCTCGGCGCACGATGGCGATGTCGGGTTCCGGTTCACTGTGGTGAACCACAATCGGATGTTCCAGTCGCAATTTCAGCCACTTGGGCAGCAGCGGGATCAACAACTCCATGAACAGCTCTACGACAAATACGTGAGGCGGGCCGATCGACATGTCCTGAACGATCACTCCTTCCAGCAATTCGGTGTGGTCTTCGGGGGTCAGCAACCCGGCCTCAGCCATTCGGTCGTACTGCGTCAAGCTCCAGCGGTAAATCGTCCCCCTGCGGGCTCCCCAAGCCTTGTCCTCAAGCGTGAGGTCAGGGCCACGTGACTGTACAATTTCCCCGTCCAACAATTCGTAGGAGTTTTTCGGATCCAGCAATCCGAGTTCGACGATCTGGCGAAACTGGCTCGGAGTCCAGCGGTACAGACCGGGCTCAGCCGTGACGCTCGATTGATCGAATCGGGTCTGAGACGCCAACGGAGTTTCGAGTAACTGAGACATCAGACTCACACTCCTCCGCAACAGAACGAATGGGGCAGCCCGGAGTCGAACCGGGATGGACGAGTCCCCCAAAAACGTAACAGAGTCAGGACTCCGCTTTGACCGTTAAGCCATTGCCCGCGATGCGGTGACAGTGGCTGCGTATAGCGGGGGCGAAGGTCACAGGGTCGACTCCGGTAGGGCTGCGTTCCATTCTATCTGTCAAAGCGGTCCGCTGGCGAGGTGATTCCGCGAACACCGTCGAACCCACTCTCTGGCTGAAAGCTGATCGCTGACCGCTGACCGCTTCCTCAGCCCTGCGCCATCTTCTTGGCCTGCTCTTCCGCTTCCTCAATCGCCCCCACGTATGTGAAGGCTCCTTCCGGCAGGTGGTCCCACTTGCCGTCGCAGAGTTCTTCGAAGCTGCGGATGGTGTCCGCCATGGAAGTGATCTTCCCCTTCTTGCCGGTGAATGCTTCGGCGACGAGGAACGGCTGGGACAGGAACCGCTCGATGCGTCGGGCACGATGCACGACCAGCTTGTCAGCTTCGGCCAGTTCGTCGATGCCGAGAATCGCGATGATGTCCTGGAGTTCACGGTATCGTTGGAGCGTCTGCTGCACGCGGCGGGCGACGGCGTAGTGCCGTTCACCGACGATCTGTGGGTCGAGAATTCGGCTGGAAGAAGCCAGCGGATCGATCGCGGGGAACAGCCCCTTTTCGGCGATCTTTCGTTCGAGATAGATGAACGCATCCAGGTGGCTGAACGCCGTGGCCGGAGCGGGGTCGGTTGGGTCGTCGGCGGGGACGTATACAGCTTGCACCGAGGTGATCGCCCCGCGCTTGGTCGAGGTGATGCGTTCCTGCAACTGACCGAGTTCGTTGGCCAGCGTCGGTTGGTAACCCACAGCCGAGGGCATACGACCGAGAAGTGCGGACACTTCGGAACCGGCCTGGGAGAAGCGGAAGATGTTGTCGACGAACAGCAGGGTGTCGGCCCCGGTCGTGTCGCGGAACCATTCGGCCATCGTCAGCGCGGTCAGAGCGACACGCAGACGGGCACCGGGTGGTTCGTTCATCTGACCGAACACCATGCACGTCTGCTCGATGACCTTGCGGCCGGTCGAGCCGATATCGGCCTCCTGCATTTCGAGCCATAGATCGTTCCCTTCGCGGGTTCGTTCACCAACCCCGGCGAACACCGAGTAGCCGCCGTGAGCTGCGGCGATACGGGCGATCAGTTCGGTCAGAATCACGGTCTTGCCGAGACCGGCTCCCCCGAACAGACCGGCCTTACCACCGCGCACGAACGGGGTCAGCAGGTCGATGACCTTGATCCCGGTTTCGAAGACTTCTGTCTTCGACGAGAGGTCTTCCAGCCGAGGTGGCTGCCGGTGGATCGGCCACTTTTCCTGAGTCGTGACATCGCCCCGGCCATCAATCGCGTTGCCGAGGACGTTGAACACGCGGCCCAGCGTTTCTTTCCCGACGGGCACCGACAACGGAGCGCCGGTATTGACGACTTCCATGCTGCGGACCATGCCGTCCGTCGTGCCCAGGGCGATGCAGCGGACGCGACCGCCGCCGAGGTGCTGCTGCACTTCGCCGGTGACATTGATATCGATCCCCTTGACCTTCGCCTTCACGGTGACGGCGTTGTAGATGTCGGGCAGGTGATCTTCGGCGAACTCCACGTCAAACGTCGAGCCGATGATCTGGGTGATGCGACCAAGTGCGCTGGCAGTGCTGGTAACCATCTTGAGCCTCTGTTGAGGGGAGCCGTCAGCCGTCAGCGATCAGCAGTCAGCCAGAAACTGGCCGGTGATAATCGATTGGACTGGTGTAAGCTCCTGGGTGTCTGACTGTCTGTTGATGTGGGTAGTGGCTGATGCTCTGGCTGAACGCTGACGGCTGATGGCTGACAGCTATTCCAACGCCGCTGCTCCGCCGATGATCTCGCTGAGTTCGGACGTGATCTGCGATTGACGAGCGCGGTTGTACGCGGTCGAGATCGCCTTGATCATGTCTTGGGCATTCTCGTGGGCCGCCTTCATCGCCACTCGGCGGGCAATCTGCTCGCTGACGGCGGCGTCGAGGAAGCACTTGAAGAACCTTGCTTTGAACGCTGCCGGCACGATCTCTTCGAGGATCTGGTTCGCGTTCGGAAGGAACTCGTACTCGATCCCACTGCCCTTGCCCGCTGTCCCGCTCGTCGCAGCCGCCGCCAGATCACCGATCGGGAGGATCGTTTCGACGACTGGCGACTGCTTGGCCGCCGATTCGAACTTCTGGTAGACGATGTCGAGGCGGTGCAGCCGCCCGGCGATGAAGTCGGCCACGAACCGCGAGGCGATCGCGTTGACCTCCTCAAAGCCCGGCTTGTCTTCGAAGTTGGTGTAGGCGGCGTCGACGTGAATCTTCTCGTACTTCATCAGAGATAGACCGCGCTTGCCGGAGACCTCCAGCCGCACGTTCTTGCCCGCAGCCTTCATCTCCCTCAGACGGGCCATCCCCTTCCGCAGAATCCCGCCGTTGAAGCCGCCGCACAGGCCGCGATTCGAGGTCAGGATCAGCAGGGCGACGTTCTGCTCCTCCGCGGGCTTCTGGAGCAGCGGATGCGAGAACGCCAGGTTGGCCCCGGCCAGGTCGGCCACGATCTCGTTGATCTTCTTCGTGTACGCAGCCGCCTCGGTGGCCCGATCCATCGCCTTCTTGAACCGCGCGGTGGCGATGAGTTCCATCGTCCGCGTGATTTTCGCGATGTTTCGAACCGCCTTGCGGCGTTTCACGAGTTGTCGAGAGTTGGCCATGTGTGTTCGTTTCTGTAGCCACGCTCGCCAGAGCGTGGGACGTTCGCCCTTCAGCCCAGTTGACTCTCCACGCCCCCCGAAAGTCGCCCGCGTTCTGGCGAACGCAGCTACATCTCTGTCAGGCGAAGACCAGTCGCCCCTTCGGCTTCGGGATCGGCCTTCCCAGTGACTGGGCGGTTTCGATCCACTCTTCGATCACCACTTGCACATTCGCGATCGCCTCTTCGTAGGTCAGTCCATCGGCGGCACACCCGGCGAGTTCGGGCACTTCGGCGATCACTCGCTGGTCGACTTTGCTCCAGTACAGGATGACTGCGAACAGTGGGCTCTCAGCCATCTTGATCCCCTGATTCGCACGGCAGAATTCTTACGAATTCTGCTACACCGCCACTCCAGCCCTCTGTGCTGCTGCTGTCTGCTGCGTTCTCGTCCGGAAGGCTTCCAGAGCCGCCTTGAGGGCGTCTTCGGTTTCCTTGGACAGCTCCTTGGTGTTGATGATCGCGTCGCGGACTTCGGACTTCTCGTCCTTCATGAACGTGATCAGAGTCTTCTCCGCCTCGGCCACCTTGTTCACCGCGATGTGGTCGAAGTAACCCCGCGTCCCGGCGTACAGCGAGATCACCTGGTCGGCGAAGTGCAGCGGGGCGTACTGCGGCTGCTTGAGGAGTTCGATCATCCGCTTGCCACGGTCGAGCTGGTTCTGCGTGGCCTTGTCGAGTTCGGTGCCCATCTGGGCGAACGCTTCCAGTTCGCGGAAGGCCGCGAGGTCAAGCCTGAGCGAACCGGCGACCTTCTTCATCGCCTTCGTCTGAGCGTTACCGCCCACGCGGGAGACCGAGATCCCGACGTTGATCGCGGGACGAACCCCGGCGAAGAACAGGCTCGGCTCCAGGTAAATCTGACCGTCGGTGATCGAAATCACGTTGGTCGGGATGTACGCGGAGACTTCTCCTTCCAGCGTTTCAATGATCGGCAGGGCGGTCATCGAGCCGCCGCCGAGTTCATCACTCAGCTTGGCAGCCCGCTCCAAAAGGCGGCTGTGGCAGTAGAACACGTCACCGGGATAGGCTTCGCGACCGGGCGGACGACGCATCAACAGTGACAACTGGCGATAGGCGACGGCTTGCTTCGAGAGGTCGTCGTACACGACCAGGGTGTGCTTTCCCTGGTACATGAAGTGTTCGGCGATCGCTGCCCCGGCGTACGGTGCGATGTATTGCAGAGGAGCAGGGTCCGACGACGACGAGGCCACGATGATCGTGTAATCCATCGCCCCGGCAGCTCGCAGAGACTCGGCCACCGCAGCCACGTTGGCGGAACGCTGTCCGCACGAGACGTAGATGCAGATGACATCGCCGCCCTTTTGATTGATGATCGTGTCGACCGCGACGGCTGTCTTGCCGGTTTTGCGGTCGCCGATGATCAGTTCGCGTTGACCGCGACCGATGGGGGTCATGGAGTCGACGGCCTTGATCCCGGTCTGGAGCGGCTGCTTCACGGGTTGCCGACCGGCGATGCCGGGCGCGGTGAATTCGACCGGGCGGGTCTCGCTGGTGACGATCGGCCCCTTACCGTCGAGCGGGTTGCCCAGCGGGCCGACGATGCGACCGATGAGGGCATCACCGACCGGCACGGAGAGCAATGCTCCGGTGGTCTTGACTTCGTGACCTTCCTGAATCTTCAGGTAGTCACCGAGGATAATCACCCCGACGGAGGTCTCTTCGAGGTTGAAGCACAGCCCGCGAGTGCCGCCTTCGAACTCGACCATTTCGCCCGCCATCGCGTTCGACAGGCCGACCACGCGCGCAATCCCGTCGCCGACTTCGATCACACGACCGACTTCAGCTGTCTGGATCTGTCCGCGAAAGTCTTCAATTTCCTTCTGGAGAACTGAAGCGATTTCGTCCGCCTTGAATTTCATGGACATACCTTTCCCGCAGCCGCTGTGTCAGGTTGGTGAGCCGGGTGGCCACCGAACCGTCGAAGATGGTATCCTGCACCTGGATAATCAGACCCCCGAGCAGCGCAGGCTCGACCTGGGGGACCACAATCGGGTCGGTCGTCATCGCCGATTTGAGTTGAACTCGGATGGAGTCCAATTGCTCGGGCGAGAGAGCGACCGCGGAACGCACCAAGACTCGTTGCCGACCGGAGCGGCGTTCTTGCTCCTGGGTCGCTTCATGCAGAATCGTGGCCAACAGATCGAGTCGGTCGTGCTTGGCCAGCACGACCAGGAAGTTCCCTAGGAACTCCGAGCAGCGCGGCTTCAGCGTGCGTTCGACGATCCCCTGCTTGTTGTCGCGATTGAGCATCGGCGACGACAAGAGTGACTCGAACTCGGGCAGGGACTGCACCGCATCGAGCAGTTCACGAAACTCCACCAGCGGTTGATCGACACCAGCCGACTTCGCCGCATCGAGCAGGGCCACGGCGTACACCATGGCGATCGAACGCGCACTGGGATCTTCCAGGACGTGTTTCGGTCGAGCTGTCTCTGCGGCATTGGCCATTGTGGATTTCCCGTGGGATAGGCTTCCAGCCTGTCGTTCTGCGGCTTGCACAATCTCTGAAGATGACAGGCTGGAAGCCTATCCCACGGGGCTTACGCCTTTTGACGGGCGAACTGTCCGACCGCTTCCTGGATCAGGCGTTCCTGATCTGCCCCGGTCAAGGCCCGACCGACCACTTGTTCGGTGGCAACAGAGACTTGATGAGCCAGCGTCGAGAACAGCTCGTCGAGAGCCTGATCCTTGGCCCGGTTGATCTCGGCGATGGCGCGATTCTTGATCGCCTCCGCCTCGACTTCGGCCTGCTTGGTGATGTCGAGCTTGGTGTGCTCCGCATCACGGCGAGCTTCGGCCAGCATATCCTTGACCGTATTCTCGACCGCTTCGAGGCGTCCCTTGTGCTCTTTCATGAACGCCGTGGCTTGCAGCTTGGCGTCCTCCGCATCGGCAATCGCCTTGCGAATCCCCTCTTCACGATCTGCCAAAGCTCCGAGGATCTTCGGCCAAGCGGTGTAGTACAGACCCACAGCGAGCAGCCCGAACACAATGGCCGAGAAGATCGCCAAGTCGGACCGGAACTCTTCCGGCTGCTTGTTGACGCCTGCTTCGCCGATGTGGTCGTGATGAGCCGTGTCATGTCCGGCAGCGCCAGCGGGATGATCTCCAGCCAGCGTGGTCGCAGAAGCCGCAGGCGGATGAGCCTCATCGGCAGCTAACAGCGCTGGCATGACGGCCACGCCCAGTGCAAGGGCCAGTCCAATTCGAGCGAGCAGAGAGAAAGACTTCACAGGTCCACCCGATCCAGAGAGAACACGAGACGGAACACTCGACAGACCCCAGCCATCACTATTGAGGCCAGGGATTCTGGGTCATGCAGACGTAGATCGCAAAGAAGGTGAAACCTTCGATGAGGGCTGCGGCGATGATCATCGCCAATTGGATCTGACCCGCGATTTCGGGCTGGCGAGCCATGCTCTCGAGGGCCGAGGAAGCGAGCTTCCCGATCCCGTAAGCAGCTCCGATGGCGACGAGGCCAGCTCCGAAGGCTCCGCTGAAACTGATCAGCGAAGTGGGGCCTGCGCCAGATTGAGCCATGGCCGGTGCCGCACACACGAAGATGACCGCGAGCAGGGTCACTGCGAATCGAATTCGACTTTTCACTTGACGCTCTCCCAACAGGAAACAGTGGTTTGTGGACCGGGGCTACCACTCGACTTCGAGGAGGCGGGCCGCAGACCGGATTGTGCAAACAGAGTTAGTGAGCCAGCCCCGGCTCGTGATCCTGCTCATGACCGTGGTCATCATGCGCGTGATTTCCGTGTGAATGAATCACAGAGGCCAGCCACACCGCCGACAGAAACGTGAACACATAGGCTTGCAGGAAGCAAACCGCCAGTTCCAGAACACTCATCGCCGCCCCACCCAGCGAGACCACCACAGCCACCGTCCCCCACATCGGGAAGGACAAGGTGGCCGCACTGGCAATCATGCCGAGGATGGCCGTCAGGACCAAGTGACCCGCCACGATGTTGGCCAGCAAACGCACACCGAGCACACCGTGCTTGATGAACAGGCCGACGACTTCGACGACGAAGATGATCCCGCAGATGACAATCTTGAGCGGCAGCATCCACAGGGGGAGGTCGAGCTTCGGGATCATGTTGGTCCAGAACCCGACGACACCGAGATTCTTCGACCCCGCGTAAATCGCATGCAACAGCATGAACCCGGCCAGCACGAGCGTCAGCGAGAACGCTCCGGTGGCTGCCCCGATCCACGGCAACATGCCGATCAAGTTCAAGATCAAGACGAAAAAAAAGACGGTTCCCAGCAGTGGTACGAACTTGTCGCCATCGGGACCAATCGCCGTGCGGGCGATGTCGTCACGCACGAACAGCACGAATGCCTCGAAGGCATTCCAGCCTTTCCCCTCGGGAGCCCTGTCCGAGCGAATCAGTTCGGAGAACTTCTTGAAGGCCCAGAACAGGAAAATCGCGACGACCACCTCGATGATCATGACCTTCGAGATGCAGAAGCCGCTCTCGGCAGCGTAGAAGTTTTTGAGTGTGCCAAACGGCTGGGGGATCAGAATTTTCCCGGCCAGAGCGTGATTGTATTCATCCAGATGAGCGTGCGGGTGGGCCTTGGTCAAGAAGGCAGGCACATCGGCGGTCGATGTGTAATGCGGTCGCCACAGGATCTTCGGGACCTCAAAAAAGTAAGCGTCCTTGATGTGCAGAATTGGGTCAGCCATGCGTGTTCCGCGACGTGCGGCCTTTCCCCAAAAATGATCCAGGAGACGAGTTGCTCACGATATCGACCACGAGAATGGTTTCAACCGTCAACGACACCAAAAACAGCGGAACATGAATTTCGACCAAGTTCATCACGGGCCAGTCGAGGTGCGTCTCATGCCACACCACCCCCAGCCCCATCGGCATCAGCGTTCGAAACAGAATCGAACTCATCAGCCCGGCAAAGGCGTACCGGCCACCCACCGTACATCCGACCTGCAGCAGTGCGACCCCCGCCGAACCCCCGCAAGCCAGCATGGAGAAGATCGCCAGTTCGGCTCCCGCCGGACCGTACTGCCTGACGTTCCAAACCCAGGCGACCAGCCCCGCGAGACCGACCGCTCCCGCCAGCAGCACCAGCCGAGCCAGCAGAAATTTCCATGACACCGGTTGACCCGGTCGTCGCTCCTGGGGAGGAGTTGCCTCACGGCTGGTCGGGTCCGGATTTTCGGGGTCCGCCTCCATCACGCTTCACCAGCAGAATGAGGGCGGTAAATCCCGAAGCAAACCCGAACACAAACCCGATCAACGTCCAGAAGCTGGTTCCGAACTTGTGGTCGAGCCAGCCCCCGCCCAGTCCGGGCAGGACCATCACCACGCAGATCGCCAGCACCCGAGAGACCCAATCCAGAGCCTGCGATTGCTGACGCTGTTGATCGCGGTTGTCGGATTCCGGACTCATACGCGACCTCACTCGACACAGAGAGCTTGACTTCGAACGCGAGGTCCGAAGCGAGTCTGTTCCGGGAGAGTGTGACGGAGAACCGGCAAACTATCGAGGGAGTGCCTGTCTCGTCAAAACACGTCCCAAGTTTCCCCTTCGTTTTCCCAGTCATGGGCGGGGGCTTCCCAAGAGTGGGACTGCCGGAGAAACTGTGAAGAGTCATTGATTCCGCTGTCCACGACTGTGCCGCTCACTGATTGAGTGTCCTGCCCCACTGCATTCGAGTCATTAATCCAACGTCAGGTCCACCATGCCTTCGCCTTCCACCGAACTCCCCTCCAACCGCCTGATCGCCATCGATGCCTACCGCGGCACGGTGATGTTCCTGATGCTGGCCGAGGTGTTGCACCTCGGTCAGATGAAGAAAGCGTTTCCCGAGAGCGCGTTCTGGAACTTCCTGGCCTTCCACCAGTCCCACATCGATTGGGTCGGCTGTACGCTGCATGACCTGATCCAGCCGTCGTTCACGATGCTCGTCGGAGTCGTGCTGCCATTCTCGCTGGCCAGCCGAGAAGAGCGGGGCGAATCGACAGCTGCGATGACGTGGCATGCGCTGTTGCGATCGGTGCTGCTGGTATTGCTGGGCATCTTTCTCCGCTCATTAGGGCGAGAGCAGACGAACTTCACGTTCGATGACACCCTGACGCAGATCGGTCTTGGGTACTTCTGGTTATTTCTGCTGGGCCGCACGAACTGGAAGGTCCAGTTGGCCGCACTGCTGGCGATCCTCGTTGGTTACTGGGGCCTGTTCGCCCGATACCCGCTGCCGGATGCGAACTTTGACTGGAGCCAGACCGGCGTCACAGCGGATTGGGAACATCACTTGAAAGGGTTCTCGGCTCATTGGAACAAGAACACCAACCCCGCGTGGGCCTTTGACCAGTGGTGGATGAACCTGTTCCACCCCAAGGAGCCGTTCACGCACAGTGGGGGCGGGTACTGCACCCTCAGCTTCATCCCGACACTGGGCACTATGCTGGTTGGACTGCTGGCCGGGAACTGGTTGATCTCGGAGCGGCCCCCCATTCATAAATTCGTCGGCCTGCTGATGGGAAGTGCTGTCTGCTTGTGCATTGCGATGGCAGCCGACCACATCGACATCTGCCCGATCGTGAAGCGGATCTGGACGCCGAGCTGGGTGTTGTTCGCGGGCGGCTGGAGTCTGGCGATCCTGGCGACGTACTATTTGATCATTGATGTGGGCGGACTGAAGATGTGGGCCTTTCCGGTGATTGTGATCGGGAGTAATTCGATCGTGGCGTATTGCTCCGAGTGGGTCTTGTTCTCGCCGATTCGAGCGGCACTGGACCGTCATCTGGGGCCGAAGGTGTTCGAACTGGCCGGAGCCGCTTACGAGCCGTTGCTGCACGGGTTTGCGGTGCTGCTGGTCGTCTGGCTGCTGTTGTTCTGGCTGTATCGCCGGAAGATCTTCGTGAGAATTTGAGGCGTGATCAGGCGAGCGGCCAGAGAAATCTGACCGCTCGCCTTAGCGGTTATACACAAAGCTCGCGGGCGCCCCCCCGACCGCAGCGAATCCTCCGCAGAACCCATACAACCGGCAGCAGCGGTGTAATCGCTTCGACCCCAATTATTCCTTGGTCGAGGTCAAGCCGGGCGAAAGTGACTCTCCACATCCAGATTGTTTCTGTTTAGCCTCACGGGTGAAACTAGGTTGTGGTAATACCGGCGTCTGCGGACCGGGGACCAGATTGAGTTCCGCACCACACCACCTCCCCATTCCCTGATCTCATTCTGCGTGCCACGAGTCATGAGTACGGAAACACTCCCCCCACTGCCGATCCCCCAGTCCGATTCTCCAGCCCTCGAGCCGCTGGCGGAGGGGACGCGGCCTCAGACTCTCGGCGATGTCTTCGACTATGCCGCTGAAGAGCATCTGGCACCGGTCACTTGGATCACTCAACTCGGAGATCCAGAATCGCGGGTCAACCTGCATTCGCTGGAGGTGAGTACGCGGTTCTGGAAGCGGACCGCTGATCTCATCATGGCGACTGGCATGTTGATCGTGCTGTCGCCCATCATGCTGTTGACGGCAATTCTCGTGAAGCTGACCTCTCCCGGTCCGGCCATCTTTTGCCAGACGCGCGTCGGGCTGAATCTGCGACGCCCCGGTGCGGAACGCCGGCGATCACCGGGCAATCCCCCCTCGGATGGAGCAGAACGCCGCGTCCCCGAGAGCGACCGCCGCACGGCTTTTGCTTACGGGCGACACTTCACCCTCTACAAGTTCCGCAGCATGCAGGATGACGCCGAGAAGAACGGAGCCCAGTTCGCCAAAAAGGGGGACAAGCGGGTCACCTCGATCGGCGGTTTCATGCGGAAGATCCGCCTCGACGAGTTGCCCCAGCTGTGGAATGTGATCCGGGGGGATATGTCGCTGGTCGGACCGCGACCGGAACGTCCGGTGTTCATCGAGAAGCTCTCGGCGGAGATTCCGGACTACCTGCAACGCCTGGGGCTGAAGCCCGGTTTGACGGGTGTGGCCCAGATCGTCAACGGATACGATGAGGACATTGAGGGCTTCCGCCGCAAGGTGGCGTTCGACCTGATGTACCTGCGGAACTGTTGCCTGTGGAACGATCTGAAGATTCTGTTCCGCACGATCCGCGTGGTGCTATCGGGCAGCGGGCAGTAGTGCCTTGTCAAGACTCGGGGTTGGAGTCCAGTCTTTAGCCTGCTCCGGAGGCAGGTTAAAGCCTGGACTCCCACGGGGCAACACTCAGGAGTCGCTCGACTTGCCGCCTGCTGGCTTGCTGTCGGGCTTGGCGGGGCTGCTCGCTGGCGGACTGCTGCTGCCCTCCGACTTCCCGCCGCTTTCCGCTTTCGGCGGAGGTGTACTGCTCGACGCATCAGCAGCTGCGGCTTTTTTGTAGTTGTCGCTGCGGTAGTCGGTCAGATAGAAGCCGGACCCCTTAAAGAGAATGGCCGCCCCGGCGCTGATCTGTCGCTCCGCCGCACTCTTGCCGCAGGCCGGGCACTTCTTGATCGGCGTCGCCTTGATCGAGTGGTACACGTCCCAGACGTGTGAACACTTTTTGCATTTGTAGTCGTAGGTCGGCATGGGAAGAGGGCTAAGTGTGATTGAAGGTGATGAGAAGTCGAGGCGCACTCACAGGGAGAAATCGATATCCACCTCAGTTTGCGATGTTTCGACTCACCGATGGTGTAAGCGATGCCCTCCATGTGGGCAAGGACTCACGGCATTTGCCTGCGAGAGGGGTGCTGATGTGGAGTGTAGCACATTCACACGTATCGGTGACATCTTCAGTCTCATGGCTCTGTCCATTGTGCGCACACGATGGACAGCTAACATGAAACCAGGAATGCTCATTCGAGAAAAGTCTGAGCAATCTCTCCTCATGGAGTCAGGAAACATGATCGGCTCTTTCAAGACTCGATGGCTCCCCGTCTTGAACTCTGACCGCAGACTGTGGAGGCCGGTGGTGGTGGTGGAGTTTGAGTCGGAGTCGGGACCACTCCGGTGCAATGCACTGGTGGACACCGGAGCAACGCATTCCATCTTTCCGTTGTCATGGGCGAAAGAGGTGGGAGTTTCTCTCGGCAGACCGTCAACCACGATCGTCGCAGGAAAGGGGTCCGTGTTGGCATTTCGTGAACCAGTGGAGATGGTGATCCGCAAACCTGGCAGCTTGAATGAACATTGGAAATGGCAGGCCGATGTGCTCTTTGCGGATTTGCGTACAGAGTATCACGGTGTCTTGGGATTCTTCGGGTTCTTGGAGTTTTTCCACTTTCACTTTCGATCATCGGAAGGCCGGTTCACGCTCGAAGAGAACTCGCTGTTTCGAGGAACCGTCATCTCCAACGATTAGAGGTATGACATGCCATACTCTGGAACCTTCGAGACGATCACATCCGTCAATTGCAACCCCATAGTCCCCAACTTTTCCTTCAGTTCATCGAGTGTCGAAGCATAGACCAGTGGAGAGTCGCCAGCGTCCAGGCCCACATACTCCCCCCCGTGTTCCCTCATCTCTGTCAGGGCACGCTCGATTTCATCAACAGCAGGGGTGAGAGTTTCAGGCACAGTTTCCGTCCACATCGGTTCCAACTCTCAGCATCATATCGGCCATTCTGTGAACTTAGCAACGGAAATCTCCCATCCGCAGCTTGAAATGATGTCAGGTCCATCCCTGCAAAGCCATCCATTTCACGCGTCCGGTCAGCGCCATCTGCTACCGCAATCAACCCTCTTTACTCACCAGCACCTTACTGGGCCGAATCACGCGGTCGTGCAGCATGTAGCCGCGTTCGAACTCCTGCAGGACGGTCATGGGCGGGTGGTCGGGGCTGGGGACTTGGGCGACGGCTTCGTGGAGGTTCGGGTCGAATGTCTGGCCGACACTGATGATCGGGGCAGCTCCGTGGCGGGCCAGGACATCGTCGACTTGCTTCAGGACCATGTCGACGCCCTTGGACAGGTCTTCCATGCTGTTGGCAGTCTTCGCCGCGTCGACAGCTCGCCGCAGGTTGTCGAAGTTCGGGAGCAGATCCTTGACGATCGCCAGTGGGGCAAACCGGCGGTCTTCGTCGCGCTCCTTTATCACGCGGCGGCGGAACGTGTCGAAATCGGCGAGTGCCCGCAGGTACTTCTGGTGGTTCTCGTCCCGCTCGGCCTGAGCGGCGGCGAGTTGATCCTGAAGATCAACCCACGCCTCGGGGGAGGAAAGGTCCGCTGCGAGAAGCTCCGGCGGGAGGTCTTCACGAGCGGTGTCTGCGAAGGGTTGTTCGGCGTTGGGCATGAGGGGAAGCCTAGGGGCTAGGGCCTAAGGCCTAGGGCCAGAGGGAGAGCAAGACACGAAGGGGCAACTGGCAATGAAGAAGCAGGATGGGGGGAGCGGTCGAGTGCAGGACGAGACATGGACACCGAATGTGCCCCACTCTCTGGCCCTAGGCCCTAGGCTTTAGGCTTTAGGCCCTGGGCCCTTCTCTCCCCCCTCGTGACCGGCGAACATGGCTTTCACCTTGTCGAACCAACTGGTCTGGTGCGGCATCACATGGGCCTGCTCCATCTCGGCCAGTTTGCGGAGCAGGGCTTCGTGGTCGGCCACGAGTTTTTTGGGGACGACGAGTTGGACTTCAATATGCAAATCCCCGGTGCGTCCGCCGCGCGGGTCGGGCATCCCTTTTCCGCGAAGACGAATGACTTCGCCAGGTTGTGTTCCAGGGGGCAGTTCGACATCGGTTTTTCCCTCCAACAGAGGTATCTCAATCTTCGAGCCCAACGCGGCCTGAGTATAGCTGATCGGCACCTGACAGAGCAGATGCACCCCTTCCCGCTTGAAGACCGAGTGCGGCCGGACATGGACGTCCACATACAGGTCGCCGCGTGGGCCGCCGTTCGGACCGGCCTCGCCTTCGTCCCGCAGGCACAGCTGCATCCCATTGTCGATCCCGGCGGGGATCTTGATGTTGAGGGAGACCTTCTCGTCCTCCCGCCCGGAGCCGTAACAGGAGTTGCACTTGTGCCGGATAATTGTTCCCTGTCCACGACACGCCGGACAGGCTATTTGTACGCGGAAAAAGCCCTGGGACTGAATCACCTGGCCCTGACCGCCACAATAGTCACATCTTTCCGGCTTGTGCCCCGGCTCGCTCCCCGTGCCGGAACACTTGGCGCACGACTTCTTGCGGGGGAGATCGATCTCTTTATCGATTCCGGTGGACGCCTGCTTGAGGTCAATCGTCACCGACGCTTTGAGGTCACTCCCCCGCTGGACACCTCCGCGAGAGCGCTTCCGACCGCCCCCCAGTCCGAACCCTTCGAACAGGTCGCCGAATTGTTCAAAGATGTCCCCCATGTCCTGGAACTGGGGACCGCCGCCGCCGCCCGGCCCGTTGACCCCCGCATGCCCGAACCGGTCATACCGGGCCCGCTTGTCGGCATCGCTCAGCACATCATACGCAGCTGCCGCTTCTTTGAATTTGGCGACGGCCTCTTCATCGCCGGGGTTGCGGTCGGGATGGTACTTCAGCGCGAGCTTCTTGTAAGCCTTTTTGATGGCATCCGCCGACGCCGATTTCTCGACGCCCAGGGATTCGTAGTAGTCGCGCTGGGAAGGCATGGGGGGTGGGAGTTTTCAGTGGTCAGTTTTCAGTCATCAGTGGAGAGGTTATCAGTCTGACTGAAAACTGATAACTGACGACTGACAACTTCCCGAAGGCATGGGGAAGAAGTTTTCAGTGGTCAGTTTTCAGTCATCACTGGAGAGGTTATCAGTCTGACTGAAAACTGAAAACTGACGACTGACAACTTCCCCTCAGCACAAAACGCGAGCCACCGAAGCTGGTCCGGTGGCTCGCGAATGAGCGAACAGGTTCGTGGGAGAGGCTTCCAGCCTGTCGGCGTCAAGACAATACAGACAGGCTGGAAGCCTATCCCACGGTCCACCGTCGTTACTTCACAGCCCCTTCAACGGCGGCCTTGGCCTTGCCGTCTGCGACATCGTCGGTGCGGGTGATGAGGACTTGCGTGGTCAGCATCAGACCGGCAATCGAACCAGCGTTCCGCAGGGCGGTCTTCACGACCTTGGCGGGATCGATGACCCCGGCCTTGAACATGTCGACGTACTCACCGGTCACGGCGTTGTAGCCGATGTTCTTGTCTCGCTGACGCACTTCGTCGGCGATGACTGCTCCATCGACGCCCGAGTTCTCGGCGATCTGGCGGATCGGAGCCTGCAAGGCCCGAGCGACGATCTCGACACCGATCTTCTCGTCACCCTTGGCCTTGGTGGCCTCGACAGCCGGGATGCAGCGGATGAGAGCTGTGCCCCCACCCGGCAGGATGCCCTCTTCGACGGCAGCGCGGGTGGCGTGCAGGGCGTCTTCCATGCGGGCCTTGGTCTGCTTCATCTCGGCTTCGGTGGCAGCACCGACCGAGATGACGGCGACTCCACCGGTGAGCTTGGCCAGGCGTTCCTGGAACTTCTCGCGGTCGTATTCGCTGTCGGTGGCTTCGATCTGCTTGCGAATCTGAGCGATCCGCTTCTGAATCTCGTCCTCGTTGCCCGCACCGTCAATGATCGTCGTCGAGTCCTTGTCGACTTCGACTCGCTTGGCACGTCCCAAGTGGGACAGCTCCACCGACTCCAGCTTGATGCCGAGGTCTTCGGAGATCAGCGTCCCGCCGATCAGCACGCCCATGTCAGCCAGCATCGCCTTGCGACGATCGCCGAATCCGGGAGCCTTGACGGCACAGACGTTGAGGATGCCCCGCAGGCGGTTGACCACCAGCGCGGTGAGGGCTTCGCTGTCGACATCTTCGGCGACGATCAGCAGCGGCTTGCCGGAGTGAGCGACCTTTTCGAGCAGCGGCACGAGTTCCCGCAGGTTCGAAATCTTCTTCTCGTGCAGCAGGATGTGGCAGTCTTCGAGGACGGCCTTCATCACGCTGGTGTCGTTGATGAAGTAGGGGCTGATGTAGCCCTTGTCGAACTGCATGCCTTCGGTGAGTTCGAGAGTCGTGGTGTTCGACTTCCCTTCCTCGACGGTGATGACGCCGTCGCGACCGACCTGCTCCATCGCATCAGCAATCAGCTTGCCGATGGTCGGGTCGTTGTTGGCCGAGATCGAGCCGACGTGCTCGATTTCCTTCTTGTCGCTCACCGGCTTGGCGATCGAATCGAGGAACTCGATGGCCGAATCGACAGCCTTTTCGATCCCCTTGCGGACCACGGTCGGGTTGGCCCCGAGGGTGATGCCGCGGAGGCCTTCGTGGTAGATGGCGCGGGCCAGGACCGTCGCGGTCGTGGTGCCGTCACCGGCCACGTCGCTGGTCTTGCTGGCGACTTCGTTAACCAGCTTGGCACCCATGTGCTCGTACGGGTCTTCGAGTTCGACTTCCTTGGAGACGGTCACGCCGTCCTTGGTAACCACCGGGTTGCCGAACGACTTGTCGATGATCACGTTGCGGCCGGTCGGGCCCATCGTGACG
>JAYTFV010000656.1:0-7825 GCA_043734065.1 Planctomycetota bacterium | reverse complement strand
CGACAATGCCACTGAGATTTTGCCAGGCCATGACCGCTCCACACTTCAACACGGGTTGATCCGATCAGTGTAGCGGACGCGGGGGAGGGAGTGGGAGGGGAGGTGCAGGGCATTCGCCTGTTTGAATATGGGTTGAGTAGCGTGGGCTTTAGCCCACGTGAACTGAAGGAGATCCGTCGATCGCGTGGGCTAAAGCCCACGCCACATTGAAAAAGGCGATCACCCCCTTCGGACCGCGAGTTGTTCTGGCGTTCCCCGATCAAAAATGCCATCATGAATCCTCGGGTTCATGTGGAACCCTGCCAGGCACTCGCGTTCGAGGTCTTCTCATGTTCCGTCTCACACTCTCCGTCTGTCTGGGTCTGTCGCTGCTGGCTCTGGGAGCGGCCCAGGCTTCCTGCTGCCCGTTCTGTTCGGCTCCGTCGCTGACACTGTGCGAACAGCTGAACATGTCGGACGCAGCTGTCCTGGTGCAGTGGGAGAGCGGCAAGCCTGCGGACCGGGAGAAGGGGTTTCTGGGGAGTACGGAGTATTCGGTTTTGAAGGTCGTGCATGACTCGTCCGGGACGCTGAAGCCGGGCGGGAAGGTGAACATCGATCGCTACCGGGCGTCGAAGTCCGGGGACATGTTCCTGCTGCTGGGGACCAAGACCACCGAACTGGAGTGGGGCAGCCCGCTGGAAGTGACCGAAACCAGCTTCAACTACATCACACAGGCTCCGTCGAAAGAGACCCCGCCCGCCAAGCGGCTGGCCTACTTCGTCAAGTTCCTGGAGTTCTCCGACCACATCGTGGCGGACGATGCCTACGGCGAGTTCGCGAACGCTCAGTACAAAGACATCGTCTCGGTGAAGGACAAGTTCCCGCGCGAGAAGCTGCGGGAGTGGCTGGCGAATCCGCAGACGGTAGTGTCGCGGCTGGGGCTGTATGGGTTGATGCTGGGGCTGAGCGGGACGGAAGAGGATGCGGAGTACCTGAAGGGACGGCTGCTGGAGCCGGTCGAGGGATTCCGGCTGGGAGTCGATGGGATGATGGGCGGGTATCTGCTGCTCGCGGGAGAGAAGGCCCTGGTGACTCTGGAGGAGGCCAAGCTCCGCAACAAGAAGGCCGCCTTCAGCGAGACGTACGCCACGATGAACGCTCTGCGGTTCATGTGGACCTATGGCGATGACCGGATCAAGAAGGACCGGTTGCGGCAGTCGATGCGGATCATCCTGGACCGCCCGGAGTTGGCCGATCTGGTGATCGTCGATCTGGGCCGGTGGGAAGACTGGTCGGTGTCGGACCGGTTGATGGAGTTGTACGGGTCAGCGGGGTATGACATCCCGTCGACGAAGCGGGCGATCGTGCGGTTCTACCTGACCGCTGAAGGGACGAAACCGAAGGACGCCAAGGAGCCACTCCCGGCCCATGTCGTGTCGGCGCAGAAGCACCTCAAGACCTTGCGGGAGACTGATCCCGAGACGGTGAAGGCGGCCGAGGAGTTTTTCTACTTGAATTTCTGAGGGGCGGATGGCCGTTGGCGGATGGCGGATGGCCAGAGGGTGGGGTACGCTGGTGTTGCCAGACTTCCGAGACTTCCGAGGTCTTCTGAGACCTCGGAAGTCTTTCGCGACACTCTGGCCATCCGCCACCAGCCATAAGCCAAGCCTCCTCATGAAACCGACTCGATTGATCGCCGTGTTCCCCACCCTGCTGACACTCGGAAACGGGGCCTGCGGCTTTGGTGCGATTACGTTCGCCGCCAAGGTCACGCAGAATACCGCCGACTTGCCCGGTCACGGCCCGCTGTTCTTCTCGGCCTTGCTGATCTTCGGAGGCATGCTGTTTGACATGTTCGACGGGGCCGCCGCCCGACTGACCGGACAAACCAGCCAACTCGGGGCCGAACTCGACAGCTTGTGCGATGCGATCACGTTTGGGGTGGCCCCGGCGTTTCTGATGTTGCAGTTCGTGAACTTCCCGCTGTGGGAGGCGAACGAATACTCGCTGCCGTTCATCTACCCGGCTCGACTGGTGTGGACCATTGCCGCCTTGTACATGCTGTGTGCGATCTTGCGCCTGGCCCGTTTCAACATCGAGACCGATGAGGACGATGCCCACGACTCGTTCAGCGGATTGCCGTCCCCGGCTGCGGCGGGTGCGATCGCGGCGTTTCCGATTGCGATGCCGGAACTGTTGGAGATTGCTGGGCGGGGTAATGCGACAGCGACCCGGATTGCCAGCTACCTGGTCCCCGGCGTGAAGATCTGCCTGCCGCTGATCTGCCTGGCAGTGGCGATGCTGATGGTGTCGCGGATTCGGTATCCGCATTTCGGAACGCAGATCATTCGCGGTCGCGGGCCACGGAAGACGATCATCCAACTCGTGTTCGCCGGTGCCGCTGTGGCGTGGGTGCATGAGTTGGTCGTGCCGCTGGCCTTCTGCTACTTCGCGTTCGGAGGCCCAGTCATGCACTGTTGGAAGTGGCTCTTCGGGGCAGCGGCCTCGGGGGACGAGGTGCTTGCCGCGCGGAAGTCGGCTTAGCCCGTGGGGCACGTTTCCGATGTGCCCGTGCCGTTTCGGAATGGGTGTTCATAGAAGAAGACTAGAACACTAATTCACACTGATAAACGCTAATCCGGAAAGAATTAGTGTCGATCAGCGAAGATTAGTGTTCCTGGTTTTCCTCACGCTGGAACAACTCGCTTGCTGGAAACTCGTGGTCTGTTCAGGAAGGCCCAATGACTCAGCCATCCTCCACTCCCCGTTGGGTTCTTCCGCTGACACTGGTGGCCTCGCTGGTGACGGTCGGGCTGGCGTCGTTGTGGCCCGCGACTCACTCCTCCCCGGATCAGAAGGTTCCTGCGCGTGAGGAGTCCCAGTCGCTCGTCGTCGAAGCCCCGCACGTCGCGCCCGAGGGCATGGTCTGGGTCCACGGCGGCCGCTTTCGCATGGGGACAAATGAGGTGCCGCTGCCGAGCCAATCCAACCCGCATCGCATCAAACTGGATGAGTTCCCGGCACACACGGTCGAGCTCGATGGCTTCTGGATGGACGCTACCGAGGTCACGAACCGCCAGTTCGCCGAGTTCGTGGCCATGACCGGCTACCTGACCTTCAGCGAGAAGACGCCGACGAAGGCCGACCTGGCGCGCAGCGGAGCCGATCCGAGTCTGTTCCAAGACGAGCACCTCGTCGCCGGGTCACTCTGCTTCAACCCCGACTTCGACCGCAGTACCCTCGATACCTCGTGCGACGGCTGGGAGAACCAGGTCTGGAAGTTCGTCCCCGGTGCCAACTGGCAGCACCCCGAAGGCCCGCACTCCTCCATCGCCGACCGTCTGGACCATCCGGTCGTCCATGTCAGTTGGGAGGACGCAGTGGCGTACCTCGACTGGGCCGGGAAGCGGCTCCCGACCGAAGCGGAGTATGAGTATGCCTCGCGCAACGGGGGCAGAGAAGAACGCTATCCATGGGGGAATGAACTGACTCCCGGCGGGGAGTACCTGTGTAACTACTCGCAGGGGATGTTCCCGATGAAGATGCAAACGCTCGATGGATTCCAGGACACCTCCCCCGCGCGAACCTTTCCGCCCAACAAGCTCGGCCTGTACGACATCTCGGGGAACGTCTGGGAGTGGTGCCAAGACTACTACGATGCCCGCTACTTCGCCGTCTCTCCCCGCCGCAATCCGCCAGGCCCGTATGAGTCCTTCGACCCCCAGGAACCCGACATCATCAAGCGCGTCATCCGCGGCGGCTCCTTCATGTGCAACACCAACAGTTGCACCGGCTACCGCAGCGGGGCGAGGATGAAAGCCGAGTTCACGAGCGGGACATTCCACACCGGGTTTCGGGGCGTGGTCGACAGTCCGGGCCACGCACTCTGGGCGGCCCGGCAGCGAGCGATTCAGGAATTGCGGAAGACGCAACAGACGAGCCCGTGACGCCAGTCTCGCAAACGCAGGCGAGCCGGGCGGCGTCAGCCCCCGGACTCTTCCGCAGAGTGGTCCAGATCGCCGCGTTGGGCGACCTGAGTGTCTGGGTCAATGGACTACGCCCATGGCTTGAAGAATGAAAAATGTGATCGTTCCGAATACAGATAACACGACACCGATCAAACTGACAGTACGCGGCCAACCGGGGGAACGCCGGTTGATGAAAGTGCCGACTATCGCCAATAGGATGCCAATGATAGGTGCCCAGCAAAGAAGCACTCCTGCAATGGCAAGAAAATTGCCAATGAATGAAGCTCGGCCCGACAGGTAGGGGGAAAGTTCGTCGGCTGAGTAACTGGCCAATTCTTTCGAAGTGATTGTTGAAATGATCTGCTGTTCGCACTTCGAACATTTGAGGAAGGTATTTCGAAGACGAAATAACGGAATGACGTAAAACAGTGCCACTTCGTCGACTTGATCCCGTGCTTGAGCTTTCACCGAGCGTACTTTGCAGAGCGGACAATGGATTTTGATAGCCGGTCCGCGCTTCGTCTGGGATTTTGTAGTGATTATGAGGCTCACCGCGATTCCCCTTCGAGTGACTGGCAGCATCGAGTTCTGCCTCTCGGAACTTCCGTTTCCACTTCTTTGCCAGCACAAGTGTGCCTGTGCAAATGATGGACAACAATGCCAGAGTGGCTCAGCCTTGAGTGTATAGGGGATGCAATTCGAAGACGCAAGGATGCCATAAGGAGTCGACACGATCCACGGCTGCGATGCCTCACCTTTGGCGTCTGGGTGTCTCGGCGTTAAATATTTTGGCTCTCCTGTAACCCAAGTGGGAGTGGCCATGGCCTGTTGATCAGAATTGTGCTGTGGAGATACCCTGGGCTGGCCCCAATGCTTCCCTCGCCTTTCACCACGCATGACCCACCACATTGGGATCAACGCCCGGCTCGCCTGATCGGCGTGGGGTGAAGGCCACGTCCCCGAGCGTGCCCCCTTCCGACCGGTTCTCTCGGCATAACCGGGCCTCGGTTTCCCAGCCCTCACCCAGAAGAAACAGCCCTCTGGCTCCAGAGCGAGATACCCTTGTGCGAACGGTGCCCGGCTCCCGCGGCGCGCCTCGACTGACTCCCGGAGTGGCGTGTGTCTCCCCTGGCTTGGACATTCTGGCTCTCGCTCGTCTCGCTCGCGTACATCTACGCGGGCTATCCGCTGCTCGTGTGGCTGCTGGGACGAGTGCGGCCCGCGCCGGTGTGGAGGGCTCCCTACACCGGCCAGTTGTCGATCGTGATCGCGGGCTACAACGAGTCAGCGCGGCTCACCCGCAAGCTCGACAGCCTCTTCGCCTCCGATTGTGCCGCTCAGATCGCAGAGGTACTCATCGGCTCCGATGGCTCCGATGACAACACGGCCGAGGTTCTGGCCGCATACGGCGATCCCCGTGTGAGGCTCGTCCCCTTCACCGAGCGGCGCGGGAAGCCCGCCGTCCTCAACGACCTCGTGCCGCAGTGCCGCGCCGAACTGGTGATCCTCACCGACGCGCGACAAGCCCTCGACCCCGCCGCCCTGTCGCTGCTCGCCGCCTGCTTCGCCGATGAGCGAGTTGGCGTCGTCTCCGGCGAACTCGTCTTCCGCTCCGAAAACGCCGACAGCACAGCTGCAGAGGGGATCGGGGCCTACTGGAAATACGAGAAGTTCATCCGCAAGAGCGAGTCGCGATTCCGGTCGGTTCCCGGAGCGACCGGAGCACTGTACGCCATCCGCCGGTCGCTGTTCCGGCCGATCCCGGAACAGACGCTGCTCGACGATGTGGTGATCCCGATGCAGGCGGTGGAGCAGGGCTATCGCTGCCTGATCGAGGCCGGGGCGATCGCCTACGACACGCCGTCGCAGTCGACGCAGCAGGAGTCGGTCCGCAAGCGCCGCACGATCGCCGGAGCCGCTCAACTGATCATTAACCAGCCGCGTTGGCTGCTGCCGGGGAAGAACCCGATCTGGATCGAGTTCATGTCGCACAAGATTGCGAGGCTCTGCTCGCCGGGCCTGCTGCTGATCGTGGCCGCCACCAACATCGCCCTCGCCGGTCAGCCGCTGTATTGCTTCTTGCTGACGCTCCAGTTCTGCTTCTATCTGGCTGCCAGCATCGGCTATGTGTTCCAGCGACAGGGAAAGAAGTCGTCGCTGTTCGGACTACCGCTGATGTTTGTGTCGCTGAACACCACGACCACTGGGGCGCTGTGGGATGCCCTGCGCGGTCGGTTCCGAGCGACGTGGCAGCGGTCGGCGTAGTCGATGCCAGACTCTGCGAGAGTCGTCTTTCGCTCCGCGAAAGACCGTCCTTTCGCGGAGCGAATGACGACTCTCCCGTTTAGCTGCGACGCGGAGTCTTCGAAGCGGAACATTTCCGGCCACCGGATGATCTTGCCAATCCCCCGTGGTAGAATGCAGAGCAGTCGAGGAGACTCCGCATGAACATTCAGCTCAATTTGCCCGCAGAATACGAGCAGGCATTGCAACAACAAGCTGCAGCCCACGGTCGTGATGTCGACACGTATGTCAAGTATCTCATCACCGAGAGTCTGGCCGACGAGGTGGAGATTCGCAAGAAGCGTGCTACCAGGCGGGGAACCTTTGCCGAGCGTCTCGACGCTTGGATCGCGCGACATCCCGTGTTGGACCATCCGGTCGACGATAGCCGGGAATCGATTTATGAGGGTCGCGGTGAATGAAGATCCTCGTCGACGCGAACGTCCTGTTGCGCCTCGCCCAAGCATCCAACCCGCAACACTCTGAAGCATACTCTGTTCTGATGTTGTTGGAAGAATCCGGATTCGAGTTGTGTCTCGTGCCACAGATTCTCTATGAGTATTGGGTGGTGGCCACACGACCGATTACCGTGAATGGTCTCGGACTGGTTCCCTCCGAAGTCGACAGATTGCTGCTCGATCTGCTGGACGATTACTCACTCCTCAAGGATGAACGCGGTGTCTTCACGCGCTGGCATGAACTCGTCGTCACCCATTCCGTCAAAGGCAAAACGGCCCATGATGCCCGGATCGCAGCGGCGATGTTTCGGCACGGATTGACAAATCTGCTGACGTTCAACAAGCCCGACTTTGAGCGGTTCACCGGCATAGAGGTGTTCACGCCCGCGGAAATCCTGGCGGGGCGGATGCCGCTGTAGACCGGTCGGTTCCGAGCGACGTGGCAACGGTCGGCGTAGTCGATGCCAGACTCTTATTTCTCGAACGATCCCTACCTGGACTCATTCCTTCACGGCCTTTGCTGGAGCCTCCAGCATTTTGATTGTCTGGCGGACGCTGCGACCGCCGAGTTCGGGGCGTTTTGCATCCAACGATTCCGGTGTGACCTCTTCCTCTCCATCAACGAATGTGACGGAGACATACAGCAGTCCCTCAGAGACTTGACACTTGGCAATCGAGTCCTTGTCCGTTTTTGAGATCTGAATACTACATACACCAAAGTCTTCTCCGACCAGTGACCATTGCCGCATAACTCCCAAGTCTCCTTTGATACGCTGTCCGTGAGTCCCTTCTTGACGAAGTACTCCTTCATACTCAACATGCAGTTGCAACTCTGTCTTGTCTCGAATCGGATAGAGAACCTTCTCAAGGAGCTGTGAGTGAAACTCGCTGGCAGCCAACAGACTGATGGCTTTCTCTTCGCCGTACACCGGTGCCGGCTTCTTCTCATCCGCCAATGCGGAGGGACTCCATCGACTCCCACTGGTGGAGAACGACAGGACAACTGCCGCGAGCGTTGCTCCCAGCAAGACAAGTGCGATTGATTGGATGCACTGGATTCGACGCATGGTGTCACCTTGAGAGAAGTTCAAACGCATGGCGGGGTGGCCCAGACATTGCTTGGGATGTCTGGGC
>JAYTFV010000655.1:0-1522 GCA_043734065.1 Planctomycetota bacterium | reverse complement strand
TGTTCCCCCATTTGCGGGGAGATGTACTTACGAGCCCACAGCTTCAAATTCAGAAAACAGTTGCTGGGCTTCGGGCAGACTGCCGACAGGAACGTACTCGCAGGCCTCACCAAATTCGGCCCACAACTTTTGGACCTCTGAGTTCTTGTGGGCATCGTCGATGGCCTGAGAAGACAGCCATTCGAAGACTTCGATGATCGTACCATCGGCAGCTCGCATAATGTGCGCGGGCTGTTCGGTGATCAGGCCCTGACTCCGCAATACGGACCAATGTCTGGCAACGATAGCATTCAGTTCAGCCTGTTTGCCAAGCCGTGGTTTGTAGACGGCAATTACAGAACGTCCCATGGTTCGTTTCCGGAAATTATTGGCGTCCCAGCATCAGCGTCAGCAGGGCCATTCGCATTGGAACGCCATAATGCGCCTGTCGAAAGTACGCGGCCGTGGGGAGCGAGTCGACATCCGCTCCAATCTCATCAATCCGTGGAAGCGGATCGAGAATCAAAGCCTTCGAATTGGCCAGCATGGATTTGCGAAGCGTGAACTTGCTCCTTAGACGTTCGAATTCGCCTGGATCGGCAAATCGTTCCTCCTGGATGCGATTCAGATAAATCACATCCGCAGACGTGACGTCCGCCAAGTCACCCGCCTCGTGTACGCGGACACCCCGCTCACGGAGCATCGACAACAGTTGCGATGGCGGTTTCAGGCTGTCAGGGCAGACGAATGTGATGGTCATGTCCCGATAGCTGCTCAGGAAGATGACCAGCGAGTGAATGGCGCGGGATTGCAACGGGTCCAGTCCGATGGCGACGTGCTTCCCTTCGATGCCACCGAGTTCCCGGCGGATCGTGTAGCCATCGATCAAGCACTGCGTGGGATGTTCGTTGGAGCCGTCGCCCGCATTAATAAAGGGCACGGATGACACATCCGCAGCTTCCCTGGCCGCTCCCTCGGCTTCGTGACGCATCACCAGCAAATCGCAGTAACCGGCTGTGACCAGCACGGTGTCGCGAATGGACTCCCGTTTCTTGAGCGAACTCGATTCCTTTCCCTGGGCGAAAATGACACCGGCCTGCAGACGCTGGGCGGCCGACTGGAAGCTGAGAATCGTGCGGGAACTCGCCTCGAAGAACAGCAGGCCGATGATCTTGTCGGACAGCAGATCGATCCTCCCTTTCATGTTGCAGATTCGCTGCATGTAATCGGCGAGATCGAAGATCTCGTTGGCGATTTCGGGCGTCAACTGATCGGCGGAAATCAGGTGTCTAAACGGCAGAGCCATCCGTGCGTCCTTCCAGTGGCACGACTGCGTCGGTGGACATCGCAGTCCGGGGCGCATGACGCGATCGCGAAATTCGGCTTTGATGTGGCGAGCGTGAATTGACAGTACGCTCCATCGCATCTCGCAGGACCGATGATATCACTCAACACTTTCCCGCGAAAGTTCTCACTGCACAAGATCAGGGCTGATACCTTGTTCACATTGGGGGTGCCTCGGTCACGGAGTCTTCGACGTGGC
>JAYTFV010000654.1:0-2618 GCA_043734065.1 Planctomycetota bacterium | reverse complement strand
TCTTCGGCGGAGGCGCGGTCACGACTTGCAGGTACGCCGGGTCGATGTCGTACCAACTGATGTCGACGGGGCCATCGAACTGCACCAGGGCGCGGCACGACATGTTGACCGTCTTCACGGTCCCGGTCAGTCCGGCGAACCGCCGCAGCTCCGGGACTCCGTCGTTGACCACGACAAACTTGTCCGTCAGTTCGGCCTTGAGCCGTTCAGCCTGTGCAATCGACATGGACACATTCACCCGTTGGGGACGCGAGCCGACGGCCACGACACATCCACGCCGCAGCCGACCCCTCGATTCTGGGTGAACAATTCGCCGAAATCAAGGCAGGCTCAGGGGGTGTCCGACTGTGGGAATGCGGATTGCGGCACGACGCTCCGCATCGTGACTCACGATGTGGAGCGTCGTGCTACAATGTCACTCGGGGATGCCACTCGATATCCTGCATGAGGCGAGATCGATCGAGTGGGATCGGTCGATCCGATTGAGGTCGTGGCCAGCGTCTGGCGAGGAAAGCAGTCGTCCCATGGAGCCGCTGGTCTTTGAACCGTTCTTGCGACCTCAACTCTGGGGAGGGCAGCGGCTGGCCCATTTCGGCAAAGAGCTGCCTTCTGCTGAGGCCCTGATCGGGGAATCGTGGGAGCTGAGTGGTCATCCCCTGCATGTCAGCCATGTGGCCCAGGGGCCGCTCGCGGGACGACCGCTCTCAGAACTGTGGGCGAGAAATCGCGTGGCGATCGCTGGCCCTCGCTATCACGGGCCGGACCGGTTTCCATTGCTGGTCAAGCTGCTGAATTGCGAGGAGCCGCTGTCGGTGCAGGTCCATCCCGGAGACGCCGATTCGAAGCGTCTGGGGCTGGCGGATCCCGGAAAGTGTGAGGCGTGGGTCGTCCTGGAAGCGTCCGAGAATGCGCAGCTGGATGCGGGGATCAAAGACGGTGTCGACCGGGCCGAGTTGGAACGCCGGTTACGGGATGGCTCGGTGGATGAGTGCCTGAACCACCTGACACCGGAAGTGGGGGACTGCTTGTATCTTCCGTCGGGAACGGTCCACAGCGCGCGGGGCGGTGTGGTGTTGGTGGAGATTCAGCCCGCGAGCGATTCGACGTTTCGCCTGTTTGACTGGAATCGTCTCGACGCCCAGGGTCAGGCTCGACCGCTGCATCCCGACAAGGGGCTGAGCGTGATCGACTGGTCACTCGGACCGCTGGGGTTTGTCGTCTCGGCGACCACGCTCCCACTGGCCAGTGGGGCGATGATGACGCCACTGCTCAAGACGCCCAAGTTCCAACTCAACCGGTATGACCTCAAGCGGGCGTACTCGCCGAGGGATCTGGCCGGTCGCTTGGTGGCCTGGGTCGTGATTGATGGGGTGGTCGAACTGCGGTCGGCCACTTCTCTTCAGACCCTTCCGTTGAGCCGGGGCCAGACGGTGTTGGTCCCCGCGAGTGCCGGTGCGGTGGAGTGGACTCCGACGGGGAAGAGCGTCAGCCTGCTCGCGGTGACGTTGGGGCCTCAGTATGAAGCGGTCGCGTCATAGCACTTCGCCGGTCGGCGGTGCAGCCTTGTGCTACGCGGAGATGCCCCCGACAGTTCCCCGTACGACTCACCTCCAAAATGTTTGCGCGCTGCGCAAATGATGGTGTTGGACAGGCTGGTAACTAAGTTTCCTCTTTGCGTCTTCACGCCTTCGCGTTGAATTCTTGTCGAGTCAAGATTCCAGGCGGACAGAAGAATTCAACGCCAAGACGCCAAGACGCCAAGACGCAATGGGGGAGAGCGATTCAGCGCTCTCTGCACAGCAAACTCGGGAAGTCTGCGAGCGATGAAAGAATTTTTTCGAACTGCCTGGAAACCCTCTGTACCCCGAAGGGGTTGTCCACCATAGCCCAGGGTGCGCGACTGAGCGAGATGTTCAGTCCTTGAAACGGCGAAGGAAAAACAGGTCCGCGCTCCGCTGCGCAAAGCCTTCGAGTCGCGGCTAAACGGGGTCTACTTCAGGCGGTGCCGAGTGAGCTCACTCGAACTTCATCAGACCAAACGTCTGTGCCGCGGGCGTCTCGGTCAGCGGATGGTTCCAGCCCTGCAGGCCGACGTGGGGGATGACGCGCGTCATCCCGGTGGCCCAGTACGTGCCGGGAGTCGGCGGGGTCGGGACCAGTTCTTCCCAGGGGATCGCCGCCTCGAAACGCCAGACTTGATCGTCGCCATAGGCGGCCACGTACCACTTTGGGTTCCATCCCGCTGCGTCCCAGCACGCGTCGCTGGTCCACCCACGCTGATCGACATCAAAGCGGTAGAACGTGTTGTAGTCGCGGTCAGTGTCGAACTGAAAACTCAACCGGTCGTGCAGGGCCAGGTCGGCGTCGTGTTGACGACCGGCCAATTGCGGGGCATCGGGCGATTGCCGTTCGGCACGCGGCAGGCTCCCCGCCATGTACAGAAAGTGGTCATCGTAGAGCAGCATGACCAGCGCCCGTGGACCCACGATTTGCAGGCCCGTCTTCTTATTTCCGAGTTGCTTCGCACCCACGAACTCCGTCTCGGCATTCTCCGGCGGCTGATCGCTGAGCAGCACCTCCGCGGCTCCTTTCCAACAGGCATCGGTCAGCTTCCCATC
>JAYTFV010000653.1:0-4410 GCA_043734065.1 Planctomycetota bacterium | reverse complement strand
CAGCGGAGCAGCCAAGTTTAATGTCACGGCCTTTACCGTATTGCCCACTCCAGATCGCCCGGACGTTCAAGGTGGAGTGATCCACGCCTTTGCACTCGCAGACAGCCAGCAGGAATCGGTGAAGTCTGTCCAGGCGATGTACCCCATCATCCCCGAAGGACAAACCCTGGTGGGGGGCTGCTTTGTCAAAAGAGTCGCCTTCAACCCGTTGCTGATTGGTCAGATCAACACCCCTCCGCTCTGGGGATTGGGCCAGATCGATGAAATCTCGGGACTCACGATTGCCAAGGCGGCTGCGGATCGCCTCATCCAGAATTCGGTCCAGGAACTGTCTCTGGACTTTAATGCCGTTCCCGTCGGTCGCGTGCGTCGGCTCTCCGGGGGACGAGTCGGAAAGTTCGGCTGGAAGGCGCAGTTCGCGACCTTGGAGGAGTTCGTCGCCGCGGCCTGCGCTGGAGAACTGGGACTCACCAACCCCCTGAAGGCCCAGCATGCCCCCCGAAAACATGCCGAGGACCTGACCGCCACGCTCGACATGAACTACCGCGAACTCTACGCCATGACCGCGTTCGTCTCCCAGCTTCCCGCGCCACGCGTGGCTGCCCATCCAGGCACCGCTTCCGCAGCAGTCCACGGTCGTGAGGTGTTCCAGGGCGTCGGCTGCGCAGCTTGTCACACACCCGACATGGGAGGTATCGCGGGGGTTTACAGTGACTTCTGCCTCTATGATCTGCAGGACAAAAACGCAGCTCAGGGAGGCTACGGTCTCACCCCGGATATCCCGCTGCCCGACAGCGAGCCGCGATTGGAAGAGTGGAAGACCCCGCCGCTGTGGGGCGTAGCCGATTCCGCTCCGTACATGCACGATGGCCAAGCAGCCACTCTGGAATCGGCCATCAGTCGCCACGCCGGAGCCGCCAAGAAGGTCCGCGATCGCTATCGCCAACTGCCTGAAAAAGACCAAGCCGATGTCGTCACGTTCCTGAAATCGCTCCGGGCACCGCTGCGCCCGGCGAAGGTCGAACTGGTCAAAGACTGAGCGGTATCAAGGACTCGGTCTGTTATCGGGCAGCCGTAAATCGACGGTGAAGTGTGATCAGCGGAACAGAGTCGCCTGAATCGGCCGCTCTCATCGCGGCAAGATTGTCACCGCGAATCACACTGGTCGTCTCGATGGAGTCTTCCGGCCATTCCGTCATCGGCAGCTTGTGAAGCTTGAGCCAGATGTTGACGAGCAATCGTGACCAGCGACCATTGCCATTCAGAAAGGAGTGAATCTGGACTGCGCGATGATGCAGGTGAGCTGCCTACTCGACCACGTCGGGCCAGTTTGATTCACAATAGGCCAAGTCCTCACACAAATTGTGAAGCTGAGTGGAGACCTGATGCCACGGTGGCCCCAGATTGAGGTCCGTCGTTCGAATCTGACCAGCCCACTTCCACACCTCACCAAACATCTCGCGATGGAGTTTTAACATCCAAGCGAAATCAAACTTTGCTGTTCGGCGTGTCAGCGAACCACCCAGGTATTTGACGATGGCCTGACGGACATTTTCAGCTTCCAGGACCGACAGCTCTTGCCGATTGCTGACACCAGAAATCTTGAGGCCCGAGATGTCGATCGGCGTTTCGCCGGGGATTGCATTCCACGCCACAGTTATTTCGCCCAGAGTCGACCGCGTGAGCCTGCGAGAAGTTCTTGTACTGTTTTCTGGATCATCAGCCCCAGATGCCGTGGGGAAACCGCCTGCGCCTCTAAGGCGGATGTGCCTTGAACCTTGCCCACCAGCCTCTCGGCTTTCTTGCGGGCCTGTTGTTCCAGGATTTCCTGCGCTGGACAGAACAGGACCACATCCCACTGCATGCCCATCGCTTGTGCAATGGCCACTGCGTTCTCGAAACTCGTTGTGGCACTGTGCCCCGTGAGAATCCGCTGGACTGTGGGGAGAGAAACACCACTCCGCTCGGCCAATGCCGACTGGCTGAGTCCGAGTTCACGGCGGCGGCTTTCGAGCTTCTCAAAAATCGGTTGGCGGTTCGTCACGGTCACATCTCCTTCCGAATTATGCATCACATATGATGTGTTTTCAAGGGGAGATATTGCTCAGAACGGGGTCAGGCTCACCGCGCCTCACCATGCAGCCCGTAATCATCAATTTTCTTATGCAGCGTATTGCGGTTGATCCCCAGCTTGCTGGCGGCTTTGGTTTGAGTGCCCTGGAACGACCGCAGGACTTGCAGGATCAGCTCCTTCTCGACGAGGCCCATCACCTGCTCGTGGGCCTTCCCTTCCTCTTGCACTCGAGAGAGCCCGAGGTTCACGAGTTCGGTACACAGGGCCTCAATGCTGTTCCGCTGCGCCCGACCGAGGCGGACCGGAGCCTCGCCGCGCAGATGGGCTGGCAACAGATCCGGGGTCAGGACCGGCGTCGGGGCGAGTACCGTGGCTCGCTCGATGTAGTTCTCCAATTCGCGGACGTTGCCGGGCCAACTGTAGTTCTTCAGGCACTCCAGCGCCTCGGGCGACAGCTTGAGCGGTGGTCGTCGCATGTCGGGAGCGAAACGCGAGGCAAAATGCTCAGCCAGCAACGGGATATCCTCGACCCGATCCCGCAGTGGCGGCAGATAGATCGGCAACACGTTCAGACGGTAGTACAAGTCCTCGCGGAATTGCCCACGATCGACCATCTCGTTCAGGTCGCGATTCGTCGCCGCCACGATCCGGCAGTCGACCGAGATCGTCTTGGTATCCCCGACCCGCTCGAACTCGTGCTCCTGCAACACCCGCAACAGCTTGACCTGCAACGTGTAGCTGATGGAGTTGATCTCATCCAGGAAGATCGTGCCGCCGTGAGCCGCCTCGAACCGCCCGGTGCGGTTCTCATGGGCACTGGTGAAGGCCCCCTTCACATGCCCGAAGAGTTCGCTCTCCAGCAAGGCATCGCTCAAGGCTCCGCAGTTCACGCGGATAAACGGCCCCGTCGCCCGGCGGCTGAGTTGGTGAATCCCCTTGGCGACCAACTCCTTGCCGGTCCCGGTTTCGCCCAGCAGCAGCGCAGTCGCCGAACTGGCTGCAACCTTGCGGGTCATGCGATACACCTCGCGCATGGCGGAGCCACGGCCGATCATGCCCTCGTACAGAGGGGCATCGTCTTCCACAGTGTTCACGGCAGTATCCGGTGAGAATTCCGGCGAGCTGCCTGAATTGTAGGCAGTTTCTCCGGATCACTCAATTCGCAATCCGTGAATTTCACCATTTCGACTCACGAAACCTGAAGTGCATCAGTCCGAAATGCCACGTGGTTCCGCACGTGCGTGTCAATGAGGCAGTGGGATAGGGCATCCAGCGGCTTCAATGTTCTCAGTACGTCAAAGATGACAGGCTGGAAGCCTATCCCACGGGCTCTGACTTCACAGCACCCCCTGCTGCTCCAACAGCATCCGCAAATACGACCTCGGCTCCCGTAGGTCGAGGATCTGCCACTGCTCGGCCAATCGCACGATCTGATCGCGGGCGTGTGGCCACTCGTCCTCAGCCGCCATGATCTCGATTTCGAGGAACGTCCCCAGCGAGCGGGCCTCGTCGAGCGTGACCTCGACGGGGCGACCCTCCCACGTGAACGGAGCCACCCGGCGAGTCTTCTCGACCGTCTCGATCACACGAAACCCCAACGCCAGCAGCACCGACCGCATCTGCTCCGTCGAGCTCGCCCCCGCCAGAAACGGGATCTCCGTCTCGGGTCGGGTGCGAGTGAACGTATCCAGCTTGGGGGCCTTATACGTCAGGGCGTTCTGGTCCCCGGAAGTGCGAATCCGCAGGGCCTCATCCGTCTCGCGAAAGTTCCGCTGTGGATGGTTGAAGTAGATATCCCGCTGCAGCACCGGCTCGCCGAACACTAGCCCCGCGTCGCGCGTGAGCCGCTCGATCAGGGCCGGGGAGGGGACGCGGAATTTGATTTCGACTTCGATCATGGGGGATCGTTGAGGATTGAGGATTGAGGATTGAGGATTGAGGGTTGAGAGTTGAGAGTTGAGGGTTGAGGGTTGAGGGTTGAGGGTTGAGGGTTGAGGGTTGAGGGTTCCTGCTCCCGACTCCCGACACCAGACTCCCGACTCCATTAAATACTACGCGCCGAGACGGCAATGAGAGTAGCATCTCACTCGGCTTTCCGAGAGACTCATCCCCTCCTCTTCCTCGGAGAATCCCCATGCTCCCCGCGTCCGACCTCATCCGCTGCCTGACTCTGCTCACCTGTCTCGCCGGGGCCACTACCTTCGCAGCAGACCTCCCCATCCGGGCCATGACACGGGTCACTACTCGCGACTCCGCCAAGGAGTGGAAAGACGACCAACCCGACGCCCAGGCGATGCTGTCCCGGATCGCTTGGCCGAGTGCCGAGTTCGAGGTCA
>JAYTFV010000652.1:0-9306 GCA_043734065.1 Planctomycetota bacterium | reverse complement strand
GACACCACGGTTCAAGAGATCCTGGATGAATACGATGGCCTGACTCGCGACGATATTCAGGCCTGCTTGCTGTTTGCGTCACAGTCCGTGGGAAACACGACATTCATGCCGCTGGGGGAGACGGCGTGAATGCGGTTGCTCGTGGATGAATGTACCGGGCCGATGGTGGCTCTCTGGTTGCGAGACCAGGGTCACGAGGTCTATTCGGTATTCCATGAGGCCCGGGGACTCGATGACTCCCTCTTTCTCGACAAGGCGTTTTCCGAGAACTGGATTCTGATCACCACTGATCGAGTTTTCGGAGAAAAGGTGTTTCGTGAACATCTTCCCCATCGCGGCGTCGTGTTCCTTCGACTTCTCGACGAGCGGCCTGTGGCCAAGATCGAAGCCATTCGGAAGTTGCTGGAGAGCTATGCCGATCAATTGGAGGATGACTTCGTGGTAGTCACTGATTTTCAAGTGCGGTTTTCGAAGGGTTGACAGGGCAACCTGGCCCGCAGAATTGAGTACGAAGTCCAAGTTCGAAGACACTGGCGGAGACAATGATGCCATACAACACGCCTGAATGGATCAATGTGCTGGCAGATGTGTGCAGTTCAATGATTCCGTATGCTGCCCTTGGACTCGCAGTTTACACTGCTTACTTGCAGCGACGATCAAACAGTGAATCGCGTTTGACCGCCTGTTCTCAGATATTGATTGAGTTGACCACTCGGTGGAATTCCCCTGAGATCAGGGGAAATCGCAAATCAATCGCCGCAGCCTTGAAGTCGAGGAACGATGCAGAATATGACTTGGAACATAGCATACCAGCATTTGAGTTGCTCGAAGACATCGGCTTCATGACTCGAATTGGTGCACTTGACCGAGAGATGGTATGGAATTCGTTCTATTGGATCATTCGGTTTTATGTAGGCGCTCTACGTCTCGAACCGAATTGCTTCAAGGCAGTGAGGGAAAGAACTGGCCGTCAAGCGATATTCTGCGAGCTTGAATGGATGGACGATCACCTGGGAGCTATCGATGCCAAGAAACAAGGGGTGTCTTCGAGGAGACTGCCAAGTCGCGAAGAGATTAACGCCTTTTTGGAAAATGAGTGCGGCAATGCGTAAAGATTGTTGACGGCTCAGAGATCGTCAACTGAGCAGGTATCCTACAAACGTTTCCTCGCGAGGCTCGACTGTTCAATCACTTTATGCACCTCGGACCGACCGGCGTGTTCGTTTTGAATCGATTGGTCGACCCCGGCCGGGGCGCATTCAATCCCGGAAGAACACAATCTGCCGTCAAGCCCAAGTTTTCATCAGCCCAGGCTCGCCCTACTCCACGTAGACGAATTCATTGCTGTTGAACACCACTCGGCACAGAGCGGCCAGTCCGTGCTTCTCCGCGAACTCGACCAGCGGGGACTGCTCCGCTTCAAGTACGTGTCGCCCATAGGCCAGCAGAAACAGGCGGTCAATCCGGGCTGCGGTGCCAGCGGGGTCTTCGGCGTTCAGTCGCTTCGCGGTCGCCTCGGCCATGCGCAACACGAACGAATTGTTCAGCAGCGAGAGCGACTGCACCGGCGTCGTTGTCACCGCGCGGCGAGGCGCAGTGGTACTCGGGTCGGGGCAGTCGAGGGCGTCGAGGAGGGAGCTTCTCCCCGAACGAATCCAGGTGCGGTAGATCGTCCGGCGGTGGGCATCCGGCGTCTCGGGGTCGAGCATCTCGAAGAACTGCGAATTGAAATTGAACGTGCGGAAGTCCTGGTACGGAGGCCCGCCGAACTGCGGGTTCAACATCCCTGAAACGGACAGCAAAGCATCGCGGACCGTCTCCGCCTCCAAGCGATGCGGCGTCACACGCCACAGCCAGCGGTTCTCCGCATCGATCGTCGCACACTCGGCTCGACGCTGGCTCGACTGCTGCCATGTACTCGACGTGAGGATCAATCGGTGCAGCTTCTTGACACTCCACCCGTTCTCGATGAACCCACTCGCTAGATGGTCAAGAAGCTCCGGATGCGTCGGTCGTCCGCCGTTGAAGCCGAAGTCGTTCGGCGAATCGACCAGCCCGGCCCCGAAGTGGTGCTGCCAGACGCGGTTGACGATCACGCGGGCGAAGAGCGGGTTGTCCTTCGACGCGATCCAGTTCGCGAGCGCCACGCGGCGCGGCTGATCCGGCGAGTCGGGGGCCAGGCCGAAGTCGGGCGATGCGGTGGAGATCGCGGCCAATCCCTTGGGGGCCACCGGGTCGCCGGGCGTGCCGGTATTCCCCCGCAGCAACAGTCGAGTCACCTCCGGCGGCTTCGGAGTGCAGGCGTAGACAGAGTTGTCTCTCAGCGATTTCGACCGCTCACCGAGTTGGGTCCGCTCCGCGAGCAGTTGTTCGCGGCGAGTGCGCTTGGACTCACTCAACGAGGCCACGAGTTCGGCCACGGTCACGAAGTCGGTGCGACCGGCGGAAGCGGCGACCTCGTCTGAGGTCAGCGCCCGGTCGTAGAGTTGAGCCGTCTCGATGCTCCCTGCGAGCAGTCGGCCCCCTCCCGCTTCGGTCCCATGTCGCAGGCCAAAGACGACCTGAGCAGTGCCGGGTTCAAAGGTCGCCGCCTCGCCGCTGTCATACGGCTGGCCATAGGGTTGCCCATCGCGGTAGGCGGTGATGGTCCCATCCTCGGCGTAGACGATGGCGACCTGCACCGGGCGGGTCGCAGCTTCGGTTTCATCGAGTCCGTTGAAACTCTTATATCGAGAGAACCCCTCGCTCCCCGCCATCCAGCGGTTGGGCTCGCGCTCGGCGAAGACGATGGAGTCGAACCTCACTCCGTCCTGGGTCTGCACGCCGATGACTCCGCCGCCCGCTTGCTTCAAGGTCGCCAACTGGACCCACGCTTCGAGCGTCTTGGCCTTGAGACGCACTGGGATCGGAGCGGAGGTCACAAACCCCGTATTGCCGTCGACGACCAGACGGCCCTCGCGCACCTCAGCCCCCTTCCGAGGCTCCCCGTGCAGGCTGCCGATCTGGTCTTTCAGGTCGGTTGCAAAGTCCCAGCGAGCGATTGGTGTCGGCGCGGGCGGGAGGTTCCCGGCGGCGCGGCTCTTCAGAATCTTCTCGCTCGCGGGGGCCTCGATCGCAATCAGTTCCTCGAAGATGACTCTCCGACGAATTTCAGCCTCTACGATCTCGGCCCATTGTGCTTTGTTCACAACCTTCCGCTCGCCATGCCGTACGCCGTCGAGACACGCGGCGAGTTGGTAATACTCGACCTGCGAGATCGGGTCGAACTTGTGGTCATGACAACGAGCACAGTTCACGGTCAAGCCGAGAAAAGTCTGCCCGACCGTGCCGACGAGGTCTTCCAGTTCGTCCTGCCGCACGACCGCCCGCATGGCCAGGCTCTGCTGGGTCTGGCCGACCTCGTCGTAAGGAGCAGCGACAAGGAACCCGGTGGCGATGATCCCGTCCGCATCGTCGGGCTTCAGCAGGTCGCCCGCGATCTGCAGCCGCGCGAACTGGTCATACGGCATGTCCTCATTCAGCGACCGAATCACCCAATCGCGATACGGCCACGAATTCGTCCGCAGCTTGTCGCGCTCGAACCCCTGGCTCTCGCCATACCGCGCGAGGTCGAGCCAGTGCCGCGCCCAGCGTTCGCCGTAGTGTGGCGAATCGAGATATTGTGTGAGGAGCTTGTCGTACATCTCCGGCGTGGGGGACTTCTCAAACGCAGCGACATCCTCGGGCAACGGCGGCAACCCGGTCAGGTCGAACGCCAGACGCCGGACCAGCAGTCGCGGCTCCGCAGTAGCCGAAGGGGTCAGCCCGTGCTCCTTCATCTGAGCCAGGACGAAGCGGTCAATCGGGTTGCGGATTCGCGACTCCCACTCGACGGGAATCGCGGGCAGGGCGGGGGCGTGCAGCGGCTTGAGCGACCACCAGTCGTACCCCGCGCGCTTCTCCGACGAGTACCGAAACGGGTCAATCGGCCCGCTGCCCCATTTGGCTCCTTGCTTGATCCACAGTTCGAGGAGCGACTTGTCCCCCTCGCTGAGCTTAGACTTCGGCGGCATCTCCCCCTCGCGGACCCGCTGCCAGAGCAGGCTTTTCGCCGCATCGCCCGCGACGAGGACCACTCCGTTCTCACCGCCGGTCATGGCCCGCGCCGCCTCGCTCAGGTCGAGCTTCCCCTTCGGATCGGCCCCAGCGTGACACTCCAGACAATGCCGGGCGAGCAGTGGGGCGACATGGCGGTCGAAGTCGATCGGGGCATCATCACCGCTGACCGGAGACGCACAGAGGATCAGCAGGACTGTGAAAGACAGCAGGAACTTCATCAGCGATGGCCTCATCAGGCGGTGGGGTGTTGTCATGCCACCGAAGTGTCTGGACCAGGGAACTCGACCCGCAGATAAATCTCGCTCAGGGGGAGTGTGATCCCGACCGACTCCAGTGTGATTGAGGCCGCCAGATCTCTTGCTTGGCGGTAGATCCATGTGCCGTCGGAGCTGCGCTGGTAGACCTCGACGCGGGGTTCGGATTGTGAGACGAGGACGTACTCTTGCAGCGAATCGATCTGCATGTAGTGAGACATTTTCGTACTGCGGTCGTACTTCTCCGTGGAGTCGGAGAGGATCTCGAACAGCACCTTGGGGGTCAGCAGGGTGTCCACTTGATCATCTGCAAACTGAGGATTATCGCAGGTAATCGACAAATCGGGGTAAGTGTACAGCCCGGTCTTCGAGACACGGACCCGCATGTCACTTCCGTAAGTTTCACACGGGCTGTCCCGCAGACGATTATGCAGTTCTCCATTGAGGTTCGATGATATCCGGTTGTGCTGGCGGCTCGCCCCCGACATGGCGAACATCTCGCCTCGGTAGAACTCACTCTTGAACTCCGCCTTTCGCTCGATCTCCAGATATTGCTCTGGGGTCAGCTTGCGAACCGGGACCGTCGACATGGGAGATTCCTTTTGGTGGGAGACGTGATTGACCCCAAGGCCACTCGCCGTAGTGTATCCGCGACTCGAGCAACAACCATCCGTCTTTCTCACGCGACAGAAGTGTCCGGATCAGGAAACACGACCCGTTGATAGACCTCGCTGAGCGGGATCGTGATGCCGACCGAGGTAAGGGTGAAGGAAGCTGTCATGTCGGCAGACTCTCTGAGCTTCCAGTCGCCTTCGGGCAGTCGCTGGTAGACTTCCACTTGGGGTGCCGACTGGGAGACGAGGACATATTCTTGCAGGGAGTCAATCTTTCGGTACTGGGAGGACTTCGAACTGCGGTCGTACTTCTCGGTCGAGTCGGAGAGGATCTCGAACAGGACCGTGGGGTTGAGTAGCGTGTCGAACTGTTTATCCAGAAACCGAGACGGTTCACAGTGGATCACAGCATCCGAATAGGTGTACAACCCCGTCGCTGACACGAGGACTCGGAGGTCACTTCCCACGACCTGACAGGGAGTCCCCTCCAGGCGATTCCCCAGATGGCGGATCAGATTCGCCTGAATCGTATTGTGGACCCGGCTCCCCCCCGACATGGCGAACATCTCGCCCCGGTAGAACTCGCTCTTGAACTCCGCCTTCCGCTCGAGCTCCAGATATTGCTCCTCCATCAGCTTGCGAACCGGGACTGTCGACATGGAGGTTTCCTTGTGGGGAGAGTGTCGTCGAAGAGAGACATCGGGGTCGATTATACGCGATTCGGCAAGCCGGGCGAACGCCCCTCAATCAATGAACTGGAACTCCGTCGACGTGAGCATCGCATGCACCGTCCGGCCCCACGCCTTCCGCACGGCTGCATCATCCGCACCGGCGGGGCGTTCCTGGTCCAGGTACTCGCGAATCTTGGCCTGCTCGGTCGGTCCCGCTGTCCGGCCCCACAGATGCACCGCAGCCCATTCCAGGCGTTGATCGTCCGAGGGGCTCGCCTCGCGCAGCAGCTGGTCCGCAGTCTGAGCTGCGGCCTTCGCCACAAACGGGTTGTTGAGCATCATCAGGGCCTGGGCGGGCACGGTCGTCGTCTCGCGGCGACCGACGACGAAGTCCGGGTCGGCGAAGTCGAACACCGTCAGTAACGCGGGGATCTCATTGCGGATGACCGGCAGATAGATCGAGCGGACACTCGACTCGCTCGACTCGTACCCCTTGGCGTCAGGCTTGTTGTCATCGACGAGCTTGCCCATCCCCGGCACCGGCGAACCGGCGTCGCTCGGCTGGAGTTGCCCACTGACCACCAGCAGCGAATCTCGCAATTGTTCCGCTGTCATCCGTTTGCGGTTGGCCCGCCAGAGTTTGCGGTTCTCGGGGTCTGTGTCGAACACCTCGGGCCGGTCGCGGGATTCCTGGCTGTAGACGTTGCTCAGCACGATCTGGCGGATCAGCCAGCGGGTCGACCGGCCGTGTTCGATGAACTCGACGGTCAGCGTATCGAGCAGAGCCGGGTGCGTCGGGCGATCCCCCAGCGCGCCGAAGTTGTCGACCGAGCGGACCAGCCCCTCGCCCAGCAGCTTCTGCCAGACGCGGTTCACATAGACGCGGGCGGTGAGTGGATGTCGGGAATCGGCGATCCAGTCGGCCAGTTCGCGGCGTCCGCTGGCCTCCTTCGGCAGGGGTACCGGTTCGCCGAACAGCGCGACTTGCAGGAACCCGCGCGGGACGGACGGCCCGAGTTGGCGCGGCTCGCCCCGCACGCAGACCTGGCAGTCGGAGATCTTCCCGGTGGCTGCTTCGCGGATCGCCATGGCGTTCGGTGCGGGCGGCGGGGCCGCGGCGTCGTGGGTCTTGATCTGCGCTTCGACCGACTTGACCAGTTCCTGTGAGGTCTTCACAGCCGCTTCGAACGGAGCCTTGTTGACCGTCGCCGCCATGTCGGCCAGTTCATCGACCGCGACAAAGGCCACCGCATCCGCGATCACATGCCCATCGGTCGCGGTCGTCCCAAGTTCGACGTAGCTCTCACTGGCCGGATCGAACCGGAACTGCCCGATCGCATGGTACAGCCCGTCGATCGCGGGGGCCTTCCGCTGATTGAGCTTGAGTTCGGACTTCCCGTCGGCATGCTGCACCGTGACGGGCACATTGCTGGACCGGCCATCGCCCGCTGTGTAAGCCACACGCACCTCATACAGACCCGGCTCCGGCAGGCTCGGGACAAAGCGGATCGACTTGTGCCCCTTGTCCTTCTGGTCATCGTGGCAATACCCCTCACCCACGAACGGCTTGGTGAACACCGACGCTTTCCACTCGCCGACCTTCTTGGCCTGCGCGTCATCGACCACGACTTGCAGGCCGCCGGTCTTCACCGACTTAAGCGCGACCTCAGACTGCTTAAAGGCGTCCTGGGCCGACTTCAACTGCTTCTTGAGTTCCGTCTTCTCGCCCTCATGCTTCACGAGCGCCGCCGCGTGCTTCGGCTCGATCGGGAGCGGTCGACGCACGAAGTCCGAGACGTACTGCTGAATCTCCCCCTCCAGGCAATCGCTACTGCGAAAGATCCCCGCCAGCGCGTAGTAGTCAGTCGTCGGGATCGGATCGAACTTGTGGTCGTGACAACGCGCACAACCCAGCGTCAGCCCCAGGAATACCTTGCCCACCGTGTCGACCTGCTCATCGACGACATCCATCTGGAGCTTCAGCTTGTCCCGCTCGCTGAGCATCTTCGGACCCACCACCAGGAACCCCGTCGCGATCAACCCCCGCACCCGGTCCGCTTCGCTTGCACTCGGGAGCAGGTCACCGGCCAGTTGTTCGCGGACGAATTGATCGTACGGCATGTCGCTGGCATAGGCGTCGATGACATAGTTGCGATACCGCCAGCCATCGTGAAATGTCGCGTTGAAGTCGCCGCCGTTGGAGTCGGCATAGCGGGCCACATCGAGCCAGTGCCGCGCCCATTGCTCCGCCGAGGCCCGCGAGGCCAGCAACCGATCGACCACCGCAGCTAGAGCCAGCGGGTCGCTATCACTCAAGAACGCATACAACTCCGCCTCCGTCGGCGGCAGCCCGGTCAGATCATACGTCACCCGCCGCAAGAGCCGGGCCTTGTCGATCTCCGGCGAAGGAGCAATCCCCGCCGCTTCAAGGTCGGCCAGCACAAACCGATCAATGAACGTCGCGGGCCAGTTCGCATTCTTGACCGCCGGAGCCGCCGACTTCACCGGCGGTTGAAACGCCCAGAACTTCCGACCGGCTGCAATGTCGATGGTGGACGGAGCATGAGGCTTGGCAGCCTCGCCCTCGCGCGGGTCGGGAGCCCCCATCGCGATCCACTTCTCGAAGTCGCGGATCACCGACTCCGGCAACTTCCCGGCTGGCGGCATCTCTAGCCCGTCAAATTTGAGGGCATCCAGGATCAGGCTCTCGTCCGGTTTACCTCCCACGAGTGCCGTCCCCGAGACCCCGCCCTTGACCACAGACGCTGCGTTTTCGAGCGACAGATTCCCCTTCAGTTCCTTGGCCTGAGACGAGTGACACTCATAGCAATGCTGAATCAAGACCGGGCGAATGCGGCTCTCGAAGAACGCCACGCCCACTTTGTCTTCTTCGGCCCTCAATGGAGCGACCAAGAGCAGGCACAGCACTGCCAGACTTCCGAGACAACGCATGAATGTGGGCCTCGATGAACGCAGAGATTCTAGCCTCAACTGCTCCCTGGCTGGACCCGCCATCGTACCAGGAGCCGAAATCGATGCCTACGGTTTGATGCGCGGATGCTCCGAGAGAGTGGGTCATTGCTCCAGGACCGTATCCCCCATCAATCGATGAGCCCCCTGAGCCATCAGCAATTGAGCCACGCCGCGACCCAGCGCCTCCGCTGTGACCGCCGTCGAGGTGGCCTGCGCAGTGATCCGTTCCTGACCATCGCGGCTCAGGACCACCCCTTCCAGTGTCAGGCGGTCACCGTCAATGCGGGTCAACACCCCCACCGGAGCATGGCATCCCGCCTTCAATTCCCGCAGACACGCTCGCTCGGCCAGCACTTCGACGAGAGTGGCTTGATCGGTCAACCGGCTCAGAATCACGCACGTGAACGTGTCATCGACCCGGCATTCCAGACCCAGTGCCGCCTGCCCCACTGCCGGATACATCAGCGGCGGGGCCAGGACCGCACTGATCCGACCGGCCAAGCCTAAACGTCTCAGCCCCGCCTCCGCCAGGATGATCACATCGTACTCTCCCGCGTCGACCTTCCGCAGCCGCGTCTCAACGTTCCCCCGGACCTCTTCGAGTCGCAGGTCGGGTCGGTGATGCAACAATTGCGCCCGCCGCCGGAGGCTCCCAGTTCCAACCTTGGCCCCTAATGGCAATTCGTCCAGCGAGCC